>PLTJ01000005.1 GCA_003164455.1 Acetobacteraceae bacterium | reverse complement strand
TTGTATAAGCGCTGTCATCGCCGTTGAGGCTGGGGTGGTTGTTATCCATTTCTGAATTGCATCATGCCAATGACCCGCGCGAGCAATGTGCCGCCCCGGCCGACGTTCCGGGCCTACGTCGCTTCCTGGAAGGCGAGGTGCTGCCCTGGTTGGGGCTCGTAAGAAGGAACTGGCAACCACCCGTTGATCCGTGAACAGGCGTTTGGCGAGGCCCTCGATCCCGCCAAGCTGGAGCGGCTTGGGGTGTTCCAACTTTCGTCCCGTTGCCCCGTTGATAGAACCGTCCAATTAGGGGACACGAAGGCCCTTGCCATCCGAGGTGATTAATTTTAAAACGCGATTCCATAAATTATGGACTTGCGTTTCATGAAGCCGCCAACGAAACCGGACCCCGTCGCCGCCGCGCTGAAGATGTTCGCCCTCCTCGAAGCACTCGCCGAGGAGGAGACCGTCAGCCTCGGCGACATCGCCCGGCGCTCCATGACCTCGAAGAGCACCGCCTATCGCCTCCTGCAGACCATGCAGGAACTCGGCTATATCGAGCGGCGGGAGGACGGCGAGAAATACGCCCTGACCCTCAAGCTCTACACGCTCGGGGCCAAGGTGCTGGCCCGCCAGGCCGATCTCATCAAGGTCGCCGACCGGGCGATGGGGGTGCTCTCGCGCAAGACCCAGGAGGCGGTCAATCTCGGCGTCCTCGACGCCCAGACCGCGAGCGTTGTCTACGTCCATAAATTCAACTCGCAATACAACCTTTGCATGCAATCGCCGATCGGCAAGCGCAACCCGCTCTACAGCACCTCGCTCGGCAAGGTGCTGCTGGCCTGGAGCGAGTCCGACGAACGCGCCGCGCTGTTGCCCCGGTTGAGCTACGAAAAGCTCGCGCCCAACACCATCACAGATGCCGCCGTCTTTGCCGCCCAGCTCGAAATAATCCGCCGGCAGGGCTACGCCGAGGAGGTCGAGGAAAGCGAGGCCGGGGTCCGCTGCCTCGGCGCGCCGATCTTCGACCATGCCGGGCGGATCACCGCCGCGGTCAGCCTGTCCTTTCCCGCCTTCCGCTTCGAGGACGCACGGCACGACGAATATGTCGCCATGCTGTGCGGCGCCGGGCGGCAGATCTCCGAGGGGCTCGGCTTCACCGGGAGCCATCCCTTCGCCTCCTGAAAACCAACAAAACTCAACGAGGAAAGTCCATGCGTATCAAGCAAGCGGTCGAAAAAGTCCCCGGCGGCATGATGACGGTGCCGTTGCTCCTGGGGGCCTGCCTGCACACCTTCGCCCCGGGTACGGGCAATTTCTTCGGCTCGTTCACCAACGGCATGATCACCGGCACGCTGCCGATCCTGTCGGTCTGGTTCTTCTGCATGGGCGCAAGTATCAGCCTGAAGGCGGCGCCGATCGTGCTGCACAAGAGCGGTGTGCTGGTCGTGGTGAAGGTTTGTACCGCTGCGGCGGTCGCCATCCTGCTCGGCCGCTTCTTCCCCGAAGGTGCCATCCAGAACGGCTTCTTCGCCGGACTGTCCGTGCTCGCCATCATGGCGTCGATGAACGACACCAACGGCGGCCTCTACATGGCGCTGATGCAGCAGTTCGGCACCAAGGAGGAGGCCAGCGCCTTCTGCCTGATGTCGCTCGAATCGGGGCCGTTCATGACCATGTGCACGCTCGGCCTCGCCGGCTTCGCCACCTTTCCGTGGCAGACCCTGGTCGGCGCCCTTCTGCCCTTCATCATCGGCTTCGTGCTCGGCAACCTCGACCATGAGCTGCGCGCCTTCTTCAGCCAGGCGACGACCGTGATGGTGCCGTTCTTCGCCTTCGCTCTGGGCAATGGGCTGGACTTCCACATCATCTTCGCGACTGGCCTGCTCGGCATCCTGCTCGGCCTGTCGGTGATGGTGATAACCGGCATTACGCTGGTGCTGGCCGACATCTTCCTGGCGAAGGGCAACGGCACCGCCGGTGTCGCCGCCTGTTCCACCGCGGGCGCCGCGGTGGCCGTGCCGGCGATCATCGCCAATATATCGCCGAAGTTCGCGCCGATCGTGCCCTCCGCCACCGCCCTGATCGCCACCTCGGTGGTGGTGACCGCGCTGCTGACGCCGTTCGTCACCGCATGGTGGGCACGCCGCTTCGGCATGCATTCGCCGCGCTACAAGGCTATGATCGTGGCGGCCCCGACCACTGGAGTTGAATGATGGACATCCGTCAGAGCATCCACAGTGAACACGCCCGTATCCTCGATACCGAGGGCCTGCGCCGTGAGTTCCTCATCCCCGAGGTGTTCCGCCCCGGTGAGATGACGATGACCTACAGCCATATCGATCGCATCGTGGTGGGCGGCGTCATGCCGCTCGCCGCCCCGNNGGCAACGCCCTGGTCGACATCGACGGCCGCACCGTCGAGGTGAATGGCGAGGAGGCGCTTTACATCGGCATGGGCGCCAAGGTGCTGACCTTCCGCAGCGCCGATCCGGCCAAACCCGCCAAGCTCTACTACAACTCCGCCCCGGCGCACCGGGGGCTGCCGACCCGGCGGCTGACGCTGGCCGACGCCGCCTCGGTGAAGCTGGGCGATGCCGCCAGCGCCAACCGGCGCACCATCCACAAGTTCCTCGTCCCCGAGGTCAT
>PLTJ01000070.1 GCA_003164455.1 Acetobacteraceae bacterium | reverse complement strand
ACCGAGGAATCGACGCCGCCGGACAGGCCGCAGATGACGCGCCCATCGCCGACCTGTTCGCGGATGCGGGCGATCTGCGCGTCGCGGAAGCCGGCCATGGTCCAGCCGCCCGAGCAGCCCGCCACCTCGTGGGTGAAGTTGCGCAGCAACTGCGCGCCGTGCGGGGTGTGCACCACCTCGGGGTGGAACATCAGGCCGTAATAGCGGCGGCTGTCGTCGGCAAAGGCGGCGAACGGCGCGCCCTCGCTGGTGGCCACCACGCGGAAGCCGGGGGGCAGGCGGACCACCCGATCGCCGTGGCTCATCCACACCTGTTCGCGCGCGCCGGGGGACCAGATGCCGCGGAACAGCGCGCAGGGTTCCTGCACGTCGACGTGGGCGCGGCCGAACTCCCGGTGGTCGGAGGATTCCACCGCGCCGCCGAGTTGGGCGCACATCGCCATCTGGCCGTAGCAGATGCCCAGCACCGGCACGCCGGCCTCGAACACCGCCATCGGGGCGCGGGGCGAACCGGCATCCGGCACGCTGGCGGGGCCGCCGGAAAGGATGAAGGCGCGCGGGTTGAAGGCACGGATGCGGTCTGGATCGGCATTGAACGGCCAGATTTCGCAGTAGACGCCGCTCTCGCGCAGACGGCGGGCAATAAGCTGCGTGACCTGACTGCCGAAGTCCAGGATCAGCACCCGATCGGTGGTAAGCGACGTCATATGAGCCCCTTCCTTCCTGCCTAGCCCTACGACGAAGCAGCCTGTTCCAGTCTCTCGATGTCGGGCCACACATACGCCCTCTGCACCACCGTCGTCCCCGCCACCCGCACCGTCGCCTCGGCCCCCACCCGGCCGCCCAGGCGTTCGTAGAACCAGCGGCTGGGGTTGTCGCGCAGCACCCAGACGAAGGCCGACGTGCAGCCGGCCGCCGCCAGGTGGGCGGCCGCCACGCGCATCAGCCGCCGGCCGAGACCGCGTTCACGCCAATCGTCCAGCACGTAGAGCGTCTCGATCTCGCCATCGCCCATTTTGTGCGCGCCCGGGCGCGCGGGGCTGTCGGTCACGAACCCCACCACCCGCGCCGGACCGCCGGCGGGGCTGGCATCCACGCCGGAGGCGGTGGCGACATGCACGCCCAGCCGGTTGCGGATCGTCGCCTCGTAGTGGCTGGTCTGCCGGCGCACCGACAGGCGGGAGAGAAACGCGTTGGGCAGGATGCCCGGATAGGTGCTGCGCCAGGCCGCCACGTGCACCGCGCCGATCGCGGCGGCATCGGCCAGGCGGGCGCGGCGGATGGCGATCACCCACGACGCTCCAGCACCGCGGCGAAGAATCCGTCGGTATTGTGCGTCCGCGGGCTCAGCAGCAGGTACGGCCCGGGCCCCGGCGGCGGACCCGGCAGGTTCCAGGCCCAGGCCAGCGGCACCGGCGCGAAGTCGGCATGGGCGGCAAGGAAGGCCTCGACCTGGGCCTCGTTCTCGTCGGCCAGCAGCGAGCAGGTCGCGTAAACCAGCCGCCCGCCCACGCGCACCAAGCGGGACGCATGCGCCAGGATCATGGCCTGTTTCGGCACCAGTTCCGCGAGGTCCTCCGGGCGCAGGCGCAGCCGCGCGTCGGGGTTGCGCCGCCAGGTGCCGATGCCGGTGCAGGGCGCATCCACCAGCACGCGGTCGAAGCTGCCGCCGCGCCGCTTGGCCCATTTGTCGCCGGCCTCGACCAGGTGGCGCTCGACATTGAACACCCCGGCCCGGCGCAGCCGGCGCACCGCCCCCTCCAGCCGCGGCGCCGAAACGTCGCAGGCCGCGATGTGACCCCGGTTTGCCATCGTCATGGCCAGCGCCAGCGTTTTGCCGCCGGCCCCGGCGCACCAGTCCGCCACCCGCATTTCCGGGGCCGCCCCGACCAGGGCCGCCACCAGTTGGCTGCCCTCGTCCTGGATCTCGACCAGCCCGGCCTGGAACGCCGCGCCCGAGGAAACCGGCCGCCGCCCGGCGACCCGCAGGCCCCACGGGGACATCGGCGTCGGCACCGATTCGATGCCCTCCGCCGCCAGCGCCGCTTGCACCTGCTCGCGCGTCGCCTTCAGCAGGTTGACCCGGAGGTCGAGCGGAGCCTCGGTCTGCATCGCCGCCATCTCGGCGGCCAGCGCCTCGCCGAAGCGCGCGCGCAGGTGCGGCAGAATCCAGTCCGGCACGTCCAGCCGCACCGCCTCGGGCATGTCGGGGTGGTCGAGCGTATGCCCCTCCAGCCCCCGCAGCGCGCCCGCCTCGGAGGCGAGCAGCTTCTCCGGGGCGAACCGGCCGCCCGAATAGGACTGGGCCACGCCGTCCAGCGTCCAGCCCTCCAGCAGCAGCGAGGCGGCGACCAGCAGGCGCGGCACCACCGGGGCACCGCCGCGCTCCAGCCACCAGGCCAGCCGCCGGCGCGTGCGCAGCACCCGCCAGGTACGCTCGGAGACCGCCCTGCGGTCGCCGGAGCCGATGAAGCGGCGGTCGCGGAAAAAACCGTTCGCCACCGCGTCGGCCGGCTTGCGGGGCGCCGCCTCGACGGCGGCCAGCAGCTCGACCGCCGCGGCCAGGCGTGCGGCGGGGGTCACAGGGCTAACGGAGCCGACCGGCCCGCCATCAGTTTTCGTGCCGGTAGTTCGGCGCCTCGCGGGTGATCGCCACGTCGTGCACATGGCTCTCGCGCAGCCCGGCCCCGGTGATCCGGCGGAACTGCGCATGGCGTTGCAGATTCTCGATATCGGGGCTGCCGGTGTAGCCCATGCCGGCGCGCAGGCCACCGACCATCTGGTGCAGCACCGCCGAGACCGGCCCCTTGTAGGGCACCCTGCCCTCGATGCCTTCCGGCACCAGCTTCAGCGTGTCCTTGATGTCCTGCTGGAAGTAGCGGTCCGCCGAGCCCAGCGCCATGGCGCCGATGCTGCCCATGCCGCGGTACGACTTGTACGACCGGCCCTGGTAGAGGAACACTTCGCCCGGCGCCTCATCGGTGCCGGCCAGCACGCTGCCGACCATCACCGCGTCGGCGCCGGCGGCGATCGCCTTGACGATGTCGCCCGAGTTGCGGATGCCGCCGTCAGCGATCGCCGGCACGCCGTGTTCGCGGCACGCCGCGGCGGTCTCCAGGATGGCGCTGAACTGCGGCACGCCGACGCCGGCCACCACGCGCGTGGTGCAGATGCTGCCCGGGCCGATGCCGATCTTCACCGCGTCCGCCCCGGCGGCGATCAGCGCCTGCGCGCCTTCCGGCGTGGCGACGTTGCCGGCGACCACCTGCACCGCGTTGGACAGCGCCTTGATGCGTTCCACCGCGGCCAGCACGCCGGCGGAATGCCCGTGCGCGGTGTCGACCACGACGACGTCGACCTCGGCGGCGATCAGCGCGCGGGCGCGGTCATAACCATCCTCGCCCACCCCGGTGGCCGCCGCCACCCGCAGCCGGCCCAGCGCGTCCTTGTTGGACAGCGGGTTCGCCTTCGCCTTGTCCATGTCCTTGACGGTGATCAGCCCGACGCAGCGATAGGCGTCGTCCACCACCAGCAGCTTCTCGATGCGGTGCCGGTGCAGCAGGCGGCGCGCCTCGTCCGGCCCGACATCGGTATCGACCGTGATCAGGTTCTCCCGCGTCATCAGCTCATAGACCTTGAGCGTCGGGTCGGTGGCGAAGCGCACGTCGCGGTTGGTGAGGATGCCGACCAGCCGGACGGTATCGCGCTCGACCACCGGAATGCCGCTGATGTGGTAGTGCTCCATCAGGCCGCGGGCGTCGGCCAGCGTCTGGTCCGGGTGGATGGTCACCGGGTTGATCACCATGCCCGACTCGAACTTCTTGACCTGGCGGACCTGGACGGCCTGCTCGTCGATGCCGAAGTTCTTGTGGATCACCCCGATGCCGCCGTGCTGCGCCATGGCGATCGCCATGCCGCTCTCGGTGACGGTGTCCATGGCCGAGGAGATCAGCGGAATGGCGAGCGGGATGGTGCGGGTCAGGCGGGTGCGGATGTCGGTGCTGGCCGGCAGCACCTGTGAATAGGACGGCACCACGAGGACGTCGTCGAAGGCCAGCGCCTCGCTGATTCGCATGCGTGCGACGTCCGCGGCGGCGCCGGGAGGGTTGTCTTGGGGGGCCATGGCCGGAACCTTTCTGCGGACCTTGGCGGCTCCTCATAATCGGCTGGCCGCGGGGGCGCAAGCGGCGTGACGCCAGCCGGTGGACGGTGCCGGCGCGGTCAGATAAGTTTCATTGCTGATTTTTATCGACACGCTTCATCGTGCCGCGGTCGCATGCCGGGAGGCCCACCCGTGCCCGAAGCCAGCCAACGCTATGCCGCCTTCGTCAGTTACCGGCACATGCCGCGCGACCGCCAATGGGCGATCCGCGTCATGCGGGCGCTGGAGGCGTATCGCACGCCGGCGCCGCTGAAGCGCGAGGCGTTCCCCGACCGCATCGGGCATCTGTTTCGCGACGAGGACGAAATTCCGGCCTCCTCGGACCTGTCCGACCAGATCAAGGAGGCGCTGGCCCGCAGCGACTACCTGATCGTCATCTGCTCGCCCGACACGCCTGGGTCGCGCTGGGTGCGGCGCGAGATCGAGTTGTTCCAGGAGATGGGCAAGGGCGAGCGGATCATACCGCTGCTGATCGCCGGCGAGCCGGACGAGAGTTTTCCCGCGGAACTGCGACGCCGGCGGGTGGCGCGGGAGGGGGCGGAGGGGCCGGAGTGGGAGGAAGTCGAGCCGATCGCCGCCGACGTGCGCCGGCGCGGCGACGAGCGTGGGGCCCGCACCGAGCGGTGTGCGCTGTTGCGGCTGGCGGCGGCGTTGCTGGGCTGCCGCTACGACGACCTTGCCCGCCGCGACGACGCGCGCCGCCGCGCGATCTGGCGGGCGCGGGCGCTGGCGGCGGCATGCGTGTTGCTGGGGGTGGCCGGGGGCGGGGTGTGGTGGTGGGACGCCTATTGGCGGGTGAAGACAGAGTATTGCGCGAACTATGCCGAGCGCTTCGGTGTGCCGGAGTGCGTGGGCGAGATTACCGGGGATGGCTGGCAGCATCAGTACCGCAGTTTCCGCCTGACGCTGCGGGCCGGGCGGGTGCTGGAGCTGGCGCGGGTGAACGGCTCCGGCACCCCGACCGCCACCCCCGAGACGCTGTACGAGGTGGAGCCGTGGACCGAGGGGGTGGCGCGCTGGACCTTCACCTATGATGGGACGCTGGCTGGGGGATGGCCGCGGCTCAGCCGGGTGACCATGCTGGCGCCGAACGGCAGGCAGATCCGGGAGACCGGCTACCATTTCACCGCCGAGGGGCGCCAGGCGGTGGCCGGGTTCGACAAGGGCCTCGGAGTCGCCGAGCGCCAGACCGCCGCCGGCACCACGCTCGGCTCCATGCCGATTTTCGGCGCCGACACCGGGAGCCAGCATTCCAATATCGGCCAGCACCGGCTGTTTTTTGACGCCGGGGGACGGCTGTCGCGCCGGCTGTTCGAGCCGGTAGGCGGCGGGGCGAATATCGCCGACGCGGCGGGGGCCTACGGGCGCGCCTATACCTATACGCTGCAAGGGCTGATAGCGGTCACGCGCAACCTCGATACCAGAGGCGAGACCTTGATCGACCGGCTGGGCGGCGCGGCCATTCCCCGCGACTACGATCCACAAGGCCGACTGGTCGCGGTCACCTGGCAAGATGCGGCCGGCCATCCACGCGCGAACGACCAGAATGTGGCCACGGTCGTGTACAGCCGCAACGCGGATGGACTCGTCGAGGTGACGGCGTATCGCGATCAAGCTGGTGCGCTCGCTCTCCGCAACGACTGGGATGTCGCACGCACCGCGCAACGCTACGACCAGCGTGGAAACCTGATCGAGCAACTGTATTTCGGAACCGATGGAAGGTCGATCCTGCGCAAGGACATCGGCGCGGCGCGCACGGCCACGCGCTATGACGAGCGCGGGAACATGGTCGAACAGACATATTTCGGAACCGACGGACAACCGATCCTGGACAAGGACGACGGCGCGACGCGTGAGACATGGCGCTACGACGGGAACGGGAACGCCATTGAAACGGCGTATTTCGGCACAGACGGACAGCCGACCCCGCGCACAGCTTGGGGCGCGACGGCCATCACATCGCGCTACGATGAGGATGGGAACGCGATCGAAGAGGCATATTTCGGCACCGACGGAAAACCGATCCTGCGCGAGGACATCGGCTTGGCGCGTGAGACATGGCGCTACGACGAGCGTGGCAACGCGATCGAAGAGGCGTATTTCGGTGCCGACGGACAGCCAATTCTGCGCAAGGACAGCGGCGCGGCGCGCACCACCTGGCGCTACGACGAGCGCCGGAACGAGGTCGAACAGACGTTTTTCGGAGGCGACGGAAAGCCGATCCTGAGTAGGGACTTCGCTGCGGCGCGGGTAATCCGGACCTACGATGAGGCGGCCACGCTAGTTGAATCCGAAACTTTCGATGTCGCCGGACTGGAATTGCGGGACTGGTTTGCCGGCGACGACGAACAGAAGAGAGGCGATTATGTAGCAGCCCTTGCCCGCTACACGGCTGGACTGACACGAATCGCACGCGGTGCGACACAAGAGCCAACCAATATCCGCGGCCAGCTCGCACTGGCCGACATCCACGACAGGATAGCCAACACCCGTCAGGCGATGAATGATCGTGCCGGCGCGGCGCAATCGTTAACGGCCGAGACCGAAATCCTCCTGGCACTGACGCAACATCAACTCGACGCGACGTCACGCGACGACGTCACGGAGAGACTCGGCAATCATTCCTATGTACTGCTGTTCATAGGGGAGGACAAAAAGGCGCTCGACACAGCGGACGTCGCCATCGCCCTCGCCCCGGATAAGCGTTGGATCCTGACCAACAAGGCACACGCGCTGATGTTCCTCGACCAAACCGAGGCCGCACGCGCGCTCTACCTCGCGCCAGACAATCGCGGCCGGGAGATGCCCGACGGCAACACCTGGGAAGCCGACATCACCAACGATTTCGCCGAGCTACGCAAAGCCGGCCGCACCAACCCGCTAATGGACGAGGTGCTGCGGGCCTTCGTCGCCCCGCCCCCATCGGAGACCGCGCCCCCATGACCGCCGACCCAACCGCCAACCCCTCCGCCCGCGACGCCCGCCCGCTGCTCGGCTTTCGGGTCGGCGTCACCGGCCACCGCGATCTGTCGGCGGCCGATGCGCCGGCACTGGCGGCGGCCGTCGGCAATGTGCTGGATGAGGTGGCACGGGTGCTGACGGGTTTCGCGCAGTGCCCCGAGGCACACAAGCTCTACCGCAACGAAACCCCGGTGCTGCGGCTGATCTCGCCGCTGGCCGAGGGGGCCGACCGGCTGGTGGCGGGCGCGGCGCTCGCCCGGGGCTGGCGACTCGCCGCCCCCCTGCCCTTCCCCACCGCCGAATACGAAAACGACTTCCCGGCCAGCGTCGCCGATTTTCGCGACCTGCTCGGCCATGCCGCGGCGGGCGGCGAAGTGGTGGAACTGGACGGTACCCGCGCCGCCGCGCCCGCGGCCTACGCCGAGGCCGGCCGCTTCGTGCTGCGCCACAGCGACCTGCTGCTGGCCATCTGGAACGGCAACCCGGAGGCCGGCGTCGGCGGCACCGGACAGATTTTCGAGGAGGCGCGCGGCCTCGGCATTCCGATCGTGCATATCGCCGCAGCCCCGCCGCACGCCATCCGGCTGGTGTTCGACGAGGTCACCGCGCTGGCCTTCACACCCGGGGAGCTGGAAAAACTGCTGCGCGCGATCGTGCTGCCCGAGTGGCCGCAGGGCAAGCGCACCCACGCACGGGCGGCGGAAGTCAACTTCCTGCACGAACCCGTGCGCCAGAACGATACCGCGCCCGACTTCCTCTACCACGGTCCCTTCGCCGCGCCGCCCACCCTGCTGGGCCGGCTGTTCCCCTGGCTCGCCGCGCGGCTCGGCGGGCCGGCGCCGACCCCCGCGCCGCCCGACCCCACCGTCCCGCCGGGGCTGCCGGACCACCCCGGCCGGCGCGCCTGCTTCCTGCATTTCCAGCGCGCCGACGTGCTGGCGACCCACTACGCCAACCTCCACCGCAGCGCCTTCGTGCTGATCTACGGGCTCGGCGCGGCCTCGCTGCTCGCCGCCTTCACGGCACAGCTTCTGAGCGCCCACGCCCGGGCCGCCCATGCCGCGGTGTGGCTGGAAGCCGCCGCGCTGGGGCTGATCCTGCTGCTGTTCTACGCCGAACGGCACAAGCGCTGGCGCGAACGCTGGCTCGACTATCGCTCGCTCGCCGAGATGCTGCGCCAGAGCGACTTGCTGGCGCTGATCGGCGGCGCCCCGCTGACGGGCTGCCTCGATCGGCTGAGCGAAATGCACCCCGAACGCGGCTGGGTGCCGTGGCTGGTGGGCGCGATCACCCGGTCGGTCGGCATCGTCGGCGCGCACTACGACGCCGCCTATCTGGTCGATCTGCGCGACTACACCGCCAACACGCGCCTGGCCGACCAGATCGCCTATCACGCGCGCACCACGGCGCGGAACGCACGGATCAACCAGGCGCTGCGACGGTTGAGCAACGGGCTGTTCGGCCTGACGCTGGTGGCGATCGCGACCGAGTTGGCCGGGGTTCACACCGGGTCGCTGGCCTGGCCGGCGTGGTTCGCCGGGGTGTTGCCGGCGTTGAGCGCGGCAAGCTTCGGCATCCGCAGCCAGGCCGAGTTCGAGATCGTCGTGCACCGCTCGGCGCGGCTGCAGGAACGGCTGTCGTGGGAACGCGGCCGCATCGCCCGGCTGACCGGCGAGCGGCTGAGCAGTGCCACACTCGGGCGAGCGATCCTGCAAGGTGCGCAGATCATGCAGACCGACACCACCGAGTGGGCGGCGATTTTCGAGCTGAAAGACACCGAGGTGGTTTGACCGGGCGTCGCTTCACCCGCCGCGCGGCCGGAACCCCGTCGCAACGACGTACAATTCGCTGCTTTCCTTGCGGCTGGCCGCCGGCTTGGCGTGGCGGACGACGGCGAAGCGGCGCTTCAGCGGGTCCAGCAGTTGCCGTTCGGCGCCGCCCTGGAACACCTTGGCGACGAAGGCGCCGCCCGGCGCCAGCACCTGGCAGGCGAAGTCCAGCGCCAGATCCGCCAGGGCCACGATGCGCACGTGGTCGGTGGCGCCATGTCCGGTGGTATTGGGCGCCATGTCGGACAGCACCACGTCGGCCGGCCCGCCGAGCAAGGCCTGCAAGCGCGCCGGCATGTCGGCGTCGTTGAAATCGCCGACCAGGAAGGTCGCGCCCGACACCGGCTCGATCGGCAGCAGGTCGAGTCCCAGCACCTGCCCGGCGCCGCGCCGTACCGCCACCTGGCTCCAGCCGCCCGGGGCGGCGCCGAGATCGACGATACGGCCGCCCTTGCGGATCAGGTGGTAGCGGTCGTCCAGCTCGATCAGCTTGAAGACGGCGCGCGACCGCCAGCCCTGGGCCTTTGCCGCCGCCACATAGGGATCGTTGAGCTGGCGCTCCAGCCAGCGCTGCGAGGCGGCGCTGCGGCCGGTGGCGGTGCGCAGCCGCACGTTCAGGCTGCGCCGTCCCCCCTCGTCCGTCGGGGCCGTCGTGTTGCCCTTGCCTGCCATGCTCAGACCGGGACCATGGCTGGTGCGGCGTGACCGGGCCGCAGCGGCCGGTGCGGGCGGATGCGCTCGCCGCGGATCATGCGCAGCAGCATGCCTTCCCGTAGCCCGCGATCCGCCACCACGATCTCCGGTGCCGGCCACAGGGTGTAAATGGCGGCGAAAATGGCGCAACCCGGCAGCACGAAATCCGCCCGCTCCGGCCCGACGCAGGGGTGTTCGGCCAGTCCCGCCCGGCCGAGGGCGCGCAGGCGCTGCAACGCCGCCTCGGCGGCCGCGCGCGACAGCACCCGGCCGTCCACCGCGGGCCGGCTGTAGCGCGGCAGGTCCAGCGCGATGCCGGCCAGCGTGGTGACGGTGCCGGAGGTGCCCAGGAAACGCACCCCGCCCTGGCGAATCTCATGGCCGATGCAGTGCACCCGCTCGAAGGGCCGCAGGCGCTCGACCACATCGTCGCGCATGGCGCCGAACCCGGCCGCGTCGTCGCCGTCGCTGGCGAAGCGCTCGGCCAGGGTCACCACGCCCACCGGCAACGACACGTAGCCAATCAGCTCCGGCCGCCCGTGTTGGGGCAGGCGAACCCAGGCAAGTTCGGTGGAGCCGCCGCCGATGTCGAACAGCAGCGCCCGCCGGCCGCCCTTGCGCAGCAGCGGCGCGCAGCTTTCCAGCGCCAGTTCGACTTCCTCGCGGCTGGAGATCACGTCGATGGGCAGCCCGGTTTCGGAGCGCACCCGGGCGAGGAACTCGTCGCCGTTGACGGCCCGCCGGCACGCCTCGGTGGCGATCGCCCGGACGGCGCGGACCGGACGCCGCGCCAGGCGGGCGGCACAGCCATGCAGAGCGGCCATGGCGCGTTCCATGGCGTCCTGGCTCAACCGGCCGGTGTGATGCAGCCCCTCACCGAGGCGGACGATGCGACTGAAGCTGTCAACCACGCGAAAGCCGTTGCCGGCCGGGGTCCCGACCAGCAGCCTGCAGTTATTGGTTCCCAGGTCCAGCGCCGCAAAAGCCGGCGCCGGCACCCGGGGGACTCCGCTCAGCACCTGTGCGGAGAGATCGACCATGACGGCAGAGGCCTTCCGCAACCTTGAACCTGCATTGTTCTCGGCTGGAGCCTCGGCTTCAAGCACGAATTCGCATCCACGCCAGACCGTGTCCGAGGCGGCGGCACGCGAGGGTCGGAATTTGACAACCCAGGGAGCGGACTCTAGATAGCCCGCGATCCCGTTGGGGGATCGTTCAATGGTAGGACAAACGACTCTGACTCGTTTTATCTAGGTTCGAATCCTAGTCCCCCAGCCAGCGGTCCAAATTGGCGTTTTTCGTCAATACCTTAGCCTATATCAACGGGTTGCCGCCGCGTCCCCCCGGAAAGATCGCGGCGTCCTGCTCGCCGAGCGCTCGGTTGCGATGGCTCACCAGCGCAATACCCGGTTGGCCAGAACGCAGCCCATCGCAACCACGGCCGCAATCGCGAGCGGATACCAGGCGGCGACGAACAAGGGGGAATCGTCCGGGCAGTGGGTTGCGTACAGGAACGCACCGAGGCCCCCCGCGAACAGGCCGGCAACGACGCCGGCGAACCGTGGCCGCGTCGGGGCGCCGTGGCGGAGTGCCGTAAGCGTCGCCGTGAGCACCGGCAACGACAGCAAGGGGATGCAGAGCAGGCAGGCGACCGCATTGTCGCCGACGAGACGCACGCGCCACTCGGACGGGTCCAGGACGATCAATTCGATGCCGATGCCGACGGCCAGCAGCAATGGAGCCAGGAGCAGGCCGAGTGCCAGAATGCCGGGCACGCCGTCCGGCCGCGCGAGGCGCGTCAGCAGCGGCGCCGCCCCCGCGGCGAGCAGCAGCGTGACGGCAAGCTTGAAGGCAAAGCGCGGCATTAGCACCGCAGCGGCAAGATCGCGGGGCGCGAGAATCGCCGCGTAGAGGGCGAGCGAGACCAGAACCCCGATCGCAACCATGACGGCAAGGCGTCGCGCCACCGGCCCCTCGCGCGACGTGCGGTCGGCCACCAGGGCCTGGATCAGATCATCGGTTCTCACAGCCGGCCCGCCTGTCCGGCCAGCGACCGGATCGCGCGATGCAGCGCCACCCTGACCGCGCCCGGCTTCATGGTGAAACGCGACGCCGCCTCGCCGATCGAGAGACCCTCGATCGCGATGGCCTGGATGACCTGGCGCTGCCCCGGTGCCAAGGTGGCGAGTTGCCGTCCCACGTCGGCGTCGGCAACCGATGGCCTCGGTTCCTCTGCCGCGATCAGATCGGCGAAGTCATCGATCGGCAGGTCGTGCCGGTTGCCGTGCCGGCGCAGCGCGTCGATCGTCTTGTGGTGGGCAATGGCGCGAATCCAGGGGCCGACCGGCCGCGTGTCGTCCCAGGTGTGGCGCTTCAGGTGCACGGCGATCAGGATTTCTTGCACGATGTCCTCCGCATCGGTCCCGGAGTGCCCGGCACGCAACAATCCACGCCGAACGATCGGCCGCAATCGCGCCGCCGCGTCGCGCAGCAGGGAATCATAGGCCGCCGCGTTTCCCGCGATGGCTTGGCGCATCAGGTCGGTCCAGTCGGGGTCGCATCGGTCCATGCACGCTTCTTAAACAGCTATTCCTCGGGCGGCAGGCATTTGTTACCTGGCGTGCGCAATATCGACAACCGCTGGTCCGCGACGGCTCCGGACCAGGGCACCGGGGCCGCGCCCGTGCGCCGCCACACCGATTTTGAGTCGCGCCCAGGTAACATCGAACGCCGGCGTCACGAACAGAGGTACGGACGACGCCCGGCAGGCGCTCGTCCGCAAACAGATTATGGAGGCGTTCATGGCTTCGATTTCCGTGTTGCACTGGCACCGTTTTCTGGGGCTCGCAGCAGCGATGACGCTCGCGTTCGCTGGCGCGGCCGGCGCCCAGCCGAGCAGCGGCACGCCTGCGTCGGGGCCGGCCGCGATGGCGCCCGCGATGCCCGGCGCGGCGCCGATCGACCGCGCCAAGATCCTGTCTGCGACTGGCGTGTTCGGTGACTTCTCGGTCTACAAGCTGCGGGGGGAATACGCGATGCTCCCCGCCGCCGACCGCAAGGCCGCTGCCGCCGAAGTGCTGGCCGTCATCGACCGGCACAAGGACAAGGTGACTGTGGACGCCTACCTGACGCGCGGCTTCGACGCCAACAGCGACTACTTCCTGCGCGTCCACGCCTACGACCTCGCGGCGGCGCAGGGTTTCCTCACCGATTTCCGCGCCACCCGCTTCGGCGCCTACTCGGAGGTGACGGAGAACTTGGTCGGCGTGACGAAAGGGCTGAACTACATCAGCAAGGACAAGGCCCCCGCGCTCAACACCGCCCTGTTCGCGACCACCTACACCGATCCGGCGCCGCGCTATGCCATCATGATCCCGGTGAAGAAGAGCGCCGAATGGTGGAACATGCCGGAGCAGGAACGCATGAAAGCCATCGTGGGCCACACGGAAACAAGCCTGAAGTACCTGGTCAACGTGAAGCGCAAGCTCTACCACGCGACCGGACTCTCCGACGCCGACTTCATCACTTATTTCGAGGTCAACGACCTGGAGGCGTTCAACAATCTTTCCATCGCCCTGATGGAGATACCGGAGAACAAGTACCAGCCGCGCTGGGGCAGCCCGATCGTGCTGGGAACCATCCAGACCGTCGAAAGCGTCGTGAATACCCTCTCGATGACCGATCGGGGCATGTAACCGGACACGCCACGCTCTCGTGCGGTCTCCACGGCTGCCCGCAGGCACCGCCGTGGAGACCGCACGCAGGCGGCGACGGCGCCCTACCAGCCGTAGTAGGCACGCGGCGGCGCGTAGTACACCGGCGGGGGCGCGTAGTACACCGGCGGCGGGGCATAAACGACCGGCGGCGCCACCACGCCGGCAACTACCGCGCCGGCAACCACCGCGCCGAGGCCCAGCGCGCCGGCGACGACCGGCCCGACAACGCCGCCATGGTGGTACGCATAGCGCGGAGCGTAGCGAGGGCCGCCATGGCCATACCAGTCGGCATGCACGGCCGGCGCCGCCAACAGGGCGACCGCCGCAGGAGCAGCAAGCAGGACGGTGCGAATACGCATGACTTTTGTCCTTCTCCGCGCGGCCGGGATGACCCCGTCCGTTGATACGGAATCAAGGATCGGTCTGTGGCGAATTGCGGGCAAAGCCACGGCAGCGCGGTGACCATTCGATGGGGGCTGCGCGACCGAATCGCGCGACAGGCCCTACGTCCGTTCCCCGAACGCCTTGCGTTGCAGCAGCTCCAGCCGGTCCAGGCCATGCAGCGTGTGGGGATCGAGCTCCAGCACCTTCTGCCAAGCCGCCAGCGCCCCCTTCCAGTCCCCCTGGGCCTCGGCGATGCGCGACAATGTCTGCAAGGCGCCGAAATGCCGCGGCTCGCGCCGCAGCGTCGCCTCGATGTCGCGGATCGCCCCGGGATAGTCGCCGGCGTGGAATTTCACCAGCGCCCGGGCAAGCCAGGCCTCGGCATAATCCGGCGCCAGCACCAGGGCATCGTCCATATCGTCCAGCGCGGCGTTGGCATCGCCCGCCTCCAGGTCGCTGGTGCCACGATCCAGCAGCAGCAGCACCGCCGGCGAACCGGCCTGCTGCCAGGCCTGGCGGATCTTCGCCTCGATCTGCACCGCCGCTGCCTCGGTGGGCGCCACTTTCAGCGCGACGAAGAACTGGTCGAGCTCGGCCCGGCGCGCCTCCGCCCGCCCCTGCGCCAACGCCGGCCCGGCCGCGAGCAGCAACAGAACGAGCCATAAACGCATAGGAACATGGTGATGCCTCCCCAACCCAGGTGCAAGGAGGAAGACCCCAGGGCAATCGGGTGAAGCAAGGCGATGGCTCCGCCCTCGACCCGCAAAGGGCCGGGAGGCCCTTTGATCCCATTACATTCCTGGCTGCGTCAGCAGCCATCANNCCATCAGATGATATCGCCATTCAATGATGGGCTGCTGGCGCAGCCCCGAAAAGTAGTGGATTATCAAGGCTCGGCCTTGATCGGGGTCGAGGGGCAGAGCTCCTCGCCTTGCTTCACCCGATTGCCCTGAGGAAGACCCGGGCTCACCCCGGCCGCGGGCCGCCGGCCATCCAGTCCAGCAGTTCGACCGTATGCACCACCGGCAATCCGTGACCGGCGAGTTGGGTCATGCAGCCGATGTTGCCGGTGGCCACCATGTCCGGCGCGGTGGCGCACAGGTTGGCCAGTTTGCGGTCGCGCAGAGCCGCCGCGAGGTCGGGTTGCAGCAGGTTGTAGGTGCCGGCCGAGCCGCAGCACAGGTGCGCCTCGGCCGGTTCCACCACCCGGAATCCGGCCTTGCGCAGCAGCATTCGGGGGGCGTCGGTTACGCCCTGGCCGTGTTGCAGGCTGCACGCGGCGTGGTAGGCGACGGTCAGGCCGGGGGCGGGACGCGACGGCGCGTAGCCTAATTTCACCAGCGCCTCGGTAATGTCCATGGCCAGCGCGGCCACTTGCGATGCCGCCTCGGCTTCGGGTTCGCCGCGCATCATGAAGCCGTAGTCCTTCAGCATGGTGCCGCAACCCGCGGCGTTGACGACGATGCCGTCGAGCCCGTTGCCGGTGATCTCGCGGCTCCAGGCCGCGATGTTGGCGCGGACCGAAGCCAGGGCCTGGTCGTGCCGGCCCATGTGATGGGTCAAGCCGCCGCAGCAGCCCGCCCCCGCCGACACCACCACCTCGCCGCCCAGACGCGTCAGCAGGCGGATGGTGGCGTCGTTGATCGCCGGGTTCAGCACCCGCTGGGCGCAGCCGTCCAGCAGCGCGACGCGGAACCGGCGCGGACCCTCGGCGCGGTGGACGCGCACGCCGTCCAGCGGACTGGCCGGCGGCAGGCGGCCCGGCGCCGTGGCGAGCATCGCCCTCACCCTTCGGAAGGACATTCCGCCGCGCGGCAGCAGCCCGGCGAAAGGCCGCGCCAGCCGGGCCGCGGCCAGCACCAGACGGAGCCGTCCGGGATGCGGCAGCACCCAGGCCAACAGAGCGCGCAGCGCCCGCTCGTGCCAGGGCCGGCGGTAGGTCCGTTCGATGGTGGCCCGGGCATGGTCGACCAGGTGCATGTAGTGCACGCCGGAAGGGCAGGTCGTCATGCAGGACAGGCAGGACAGGCAGCGATCGACATGCAGCACCACCGCCGCGGTGGCGGGGCGGCCGGCCTCCAGCATCTCCTTGATCAGGTAGATGCGCCCGCGCGGGCTGTCGAGTTCGTCGCCGAGAAGAACAAAAGTCGGGCAGGTCGCGGTGCAGAAGCCGCAATGCACGCAGGTCCGCAGCACCTGGTTGGCGGCGGCGGTGGCCGGATCGCGGAGCTGGGCGGCGGTGAAACTGGTCTGCATCGCGCCCGCCTCACGCGCCCGCGCGCAGGCGGCCCGGGTTGAGGATGCCCTTCGGGTCGAACGCCGCCTTGACCCGGCGCGCGATCGCCGCCAGCGGCGCCGGCTCGGGCGGGATCACCGCCACCGCCGCCCGCAGCACCTCGGGCGCGCGCAGTAGCATCCAGGTGCCGCCCGCCGCGTGCGCCGCGGCGCAGACCGCGTCGTGCGCCGCCGCGGTGGCGGGTCCGGCGATCCACACCAGGCCGCCGCCCCAGTCCAGGAACCAGCGCGCGCCGAAGGCTTGCTCGAGCGTCGCCGCCACGACCGGTCCGGCCGAGGGACGCACCGAAACCCGCCAGATCGCACCCGTCTCGCCGACCAGCGGCAGCGCGTCGCGCACCGCCGCCCAGACCGCCAAGGTGGTGGCCTCGTCGAGCACCTCCACCGGGCCGAACGCCGCCAGGTCGGCGCGCAAGCGCTCGCTGCGGTAGGCGACGAACGAAGAAAAATCCTCCAGGCGGACAAGGGCAGAAGCGCCGGCCAGCCCCGGCACGCGATCGGCGAGCGCCGCCGGCAGGTAGGCGGCGGCGGAAACCCCGTAGGGCGAGCCCAGCGCCGCCGACAGCGCCGCCACGCCGCGCACCGGATCGAGCCCACGCACCACCAGAGCAGCCCGCCGCTCGGGCACCGGCAATACCTTCAGGGTGATTTCGGTGAGCACCGCCAGGGTGCCATGGCTGCCGCTCAGCAGCTTGCAGAGGTCGAGCCCGGTGACGTTCTTCAGCACCCGCCCGCCCGAACGGATGACCTCGCCGGTGCCGTTCACCGCGCGCAGGCCCAGCACGTGGTCGCGCATGGCGCCCCAGGCGACGCGGCGCGGGCCGGACAGGTTGGCGGCCACCGCCCCGCCCAGGGTCGGCGCCGTCGTGCTGCCAAACAATGCCGAAAAATCAGGTATTTCCGCCGTGATCTGCTGGCCCTTGGCGGCCACCGCCGCAGTCAGGTCGGCGACCGTGGTGCCGGCGCGCGCGGACAGCACGAGCTCCTGCGGCGAATACAGCGTGATGCCGGTGAGCGCGCCCGCCGACAGCGTGCGGGCGGCCTGCACGGGTCGCAGCATCGCGCCTTTCGAGCCGTTGCCCTGCACCAGCAACGGCTCGCCGGCCGCCCAGGCCGCCCGCACCGCCGCCGCCACCCCGGCCTCGTCGCCCGGCGCGTCCACGGGGGCCGCGCTCATGCGGGGGGAACCTGAAGCGGGAACACTTTCGACGGGTTCAGCAGCCAGCCCGGATCGAAGGCGGATTTGACGCGGCGCTGCTGGTCCAGCTCGGCGGCGGTGAACTGCACCACCATCAGGTCGCGTTTCTCCACCCCCACCCCATGCTCGCCGGTGAGGCAGCCCCCCATTTCGACGCAGAGCCTCAGGATATCGGCGCCGAAGCGCTCGGCGCGGTCGAAGCTGTCGGGCTCGTTGGCGTCGAACATGATGAGCGGGTGCAGGTTGCCGTCGCCGGCGTGGAAGATATTGGCGACTTGCAAGCCGTACTCGGCGCTCATCGCGCCGATGCGGCGCAGCACCTCGGCCAGGCGGCTGGTGGGGATGACGCCGTCCATGCACAGATAGTCCGGACTGATCCGCCCGACCGCCCCGAACGCCCCCTTGCGACCCTTCCAGATCGCCGCGCTTTCCGCGGCGGAGGCGGAGATCCTCAGGCTGATCGGGTCGTGCCGGCGGCAGATTTCGCCGATCCGGCCGAGCAGGTCGTCCTGCTCGGCGGCGCTGCCTTCCACTTCGATGATCAGCATGGCCTCGGCGTCGAGCGGATAGCCGGCGTGGGCGAAGGCTTCGCAGGCATGGATGGCCGGGCGGTCCATGAACTCCAGCGCCACCGGAATGATGCCCGAGGCGATGATGGCGGCGACGCAATCGCCGGCCACGTCGTTGGCGCGGAAGGCGGCCAGCATGGCGCGCGCGCCCTCGGCCGCGCGCAGGATGCGCACGGTGACCTCGGTGACGATGGCAAGCTGGCCCTCGCTGCCGGTCAGCAGGCCGAGCCAGTCATAGCCGGCGGCATCGAGATGGCCGCCGCCGATGTCCACCACCTCGCCCTCGACGGTGACCAGCTTCAGCCCGAGCAGGTTGTTGGTGGTGACGCCGTAGCGCAGGCAGTGGGCGCCGCCGGAGTTCATGGCGACGTTGCCGCCGATCATGCAGGCCAACTGGCTGGACGGATCGGGAGCGTAGAAGAACCCCCTGCCCTCCATGGCCTGGGTGATGCCGAGATTGGTCACCCCGGCCTGCACCACCGCCAGGCGGTCGGCGTAGTCGATTTCCAGGATGCGGTTCATCCGCATCACGCCGATGACGACGGCGTCCTGCATCGGCAGCGCGCCGCCGGACAGCGAGGTGCCGGCGCCGCGCGCCACCACGCAGACGCCCTCGCGGTGCAGGAATGCCATCACCGCGGCGACCTCGGCGGTGGTCGCGGGCAGCACCACGGCCAGCGGCACCTGGCGGTGGCAGGACATGCCATCGGTCTCGTAGGGTTTGAGCAGATCCGGCTCGGCGATCACCGCGTCCGGCGCCAGCAGGCGGCGCAGCCCGGCCACGATGGCGTCACGGCGGGCAAGCACGTCCTGGCGCGGCGGCAACTGAGCGATCATGGCGGTCCCCTTGGTGGCAAATGTGGGTGGTCGGCGGCAGGAACGCCAGGGGGGCCTTGGCCACGGCGGCCATCGCGGCACGCCTGGCGCCGGGCGACGGCTTTCTTGACAGCGGCCGGAAGCGGCCGTATTATTTCTTACGGGCAAAATACAGTTTGAAGTTGTTGTCTTGACTATAGCGATCAGGCAGTGATTTTGTCGCGTTATAATACAAGCGTCAATACAACAACGAGCAAAGGAAGGAAGTGCCATCATGCAGTGGATGCATAATTATTCCGCTCTCGGCGGCAATCTTGGGCTCACGGCCCTGGCGGTCGCTATTCCGATTTTGTATCTCTTTTGGGCACTGGCAATACAGCGCATGAAAGGGCATGTGGCTGGAAGCTCGGCG
>PLTJ01000330.1 GCA_003164455.1 Acetobacteraceae bacterium | reverse complement strand
GCCACGCCAGATCCTCAAGCTCCTTCCGCGGCAGCACCGAAAGGTCTGCTCGTTCGTACTGGGTCAGCTCCGGGATGCTCAGACGCGGCATAGGAAGCGTAGAGTCCGTTTCGCTCCCCCACGCAAGCCCCCCAGCGTGCCGCTTCAGCCAGGGGATCCCACCCAGTCAGATGCCCAAGACGGGAGGGGGAGTGTGACCGGGTCCACCCGGCCGGCCTACGGAGCGAACGCCTGCGCGCGCCCGTCCCGTTTCTAATCCCCCGAGGCCGCGATCAGGCCGCCGGCGGCGCATCGATGCTTGGCGGCCAACTGTTGACCAATTGCAGCGCCCGGCGGTTTCAGGAGCGCAAATGCGCGCCTGGCGTCCTCGGCGGTCAGGCCGGTTCGATAGTTGACAAACACCAGCCGATCGGCTTGCACGCCCGGCCCGACGATACCATCATCCAAGATGCAATACGGCGGGTCCTCATGAGCGGCGAGCCAGCGGCCGATTTCAGCCCCCCGGCACGGGCCAACCGAATCGGTCCGCCAGTCTTCGTGCCAGGCAACCCGCACGCCCCCCGCCACCAGCGCAGGCCGCACGTCGCCGCGTGTCCGCCAACTGCTGGAAAGAACAAACCGCGCACCGGACAACTCGGCCAGCGCATTCAGGTTTGCGACAGCACAATAACTGAACTTGCGCACCCGCTTCCACGGCGGACCCCGCTCCGGGTGCAGCAGGTGCTTCAGCACGATCACACCATCGATGTCGACGAATACAACGCTCACGGTGCGCTCATCGCCAGATCGCGTTTTTCATGGCACGGGCCAGAGCGGCGCTCAGCGCCGGCATGAAGTTGACCTTCACTGAAGCCGCGACGTGCTCCTGAAAGCCGAACTTCGGGTGGTATCTCGCGTGGTCGCGGAACGCCACCAGCAGCTTAAGATGCCCCACTTTCACGCCCTTGCCGGCTTTGATCCGTTTCCAGACACCGTAGACGCCACGGAAGAGGCCAATGAAATAGAGCTTGGGGCGAGCGCGCCAGAACGCCAGCCTATCTTTCGGGATGTTGCCATAAACGTTCAACTTCGTATCCACCGGCACCAGGATCGGCTCACCCGGCGCGCGGCTGCGTGCGCCGCCGGTCTCCTCGATGCCGAGATAGCCGGCCTGGATGGGCTTGACGTAGACAACGGCCGCGGTGCTCGCGGTGCCCCTCGACCGGCTGGCCGCGCGCGCGGCGGTCATGCCGATGGCATGCCGGGTGAAGGGAGTCGGCGGACCCTTGCCGGAGAAAATCCCCGGCAGCTCGCGGGTGAGCGATTGCCGCGCCAGGCGGGCGGTTTGGTTAACGGCCAGCATGGCAGCGTAGGGCAACTGCTGGCGTTGAAACTTGGTGAGCGTCTCGCAGAATCGCGAGATGTTTTCTTTGACTAAGATGATCATGCGGCATCCCCTACAGGCCCAACGCGATAAGACCGGCGCGCCGACATGGCGGCGGCCGACCAGGAAGCGGCGGGGGAGGACCCAGCTCCCCCGCCGCCTGGCGGCCGGCCGATGGCGAGGAGAAGCACCACCCGGCCGGCCCGACGAAACGAGCCCCTAACAAAAACCCGTTCCGTCATCCCATCGCCCCCCCTAGAACGGGAACGCATAGCCGACATTGACGTCGGGCGGCGTCGCGTTGCCGCGGCTCTCGGTCGAAACCGTTGTGCCCTGCGGCACGTTTTTGAAATCCATAGTCACGGCGGTGGTGCCGTTCTGCCCGGCCGCCCCGGCCGCGGCGGCTGCCCCGGGCTGCGCCGACAGCGGCAGCCGCGGACCGCTGGTTCCTGGAATCTGCCGGCCATACTCATCAACAGTTCCGGCGGTGGCCATGGACTCGCCGACCTTGCCAGCCTTGTCGCTGATCCACGACGCGGCGCCTTTGATCTTGTCGACGATCGGCCCGATCTTCGCCCAAGCGCTGACGAAAATACCAGTGATCTTATCCCACAGATCGGCGAAAAACTGGCCAATCGGCGCCCAGAGCGCCTTGATCTCGCGCACCGGGCCGCCGAACACGCGCTCGCCCCAGCCCTGCATGACTGTGCCGATACGATCGAGTGCTGCTTTGATACCGGCCCCAATGCGCCCGAAAAATTCTTTGATCGGCTCCCAGTTCTCATAGATCCAGTAGGCGCCGGCAGCGAGCACCGCCACCGCGGCGATGGCGGCGCCGAGCGGGTTAGCCACCGTCAGCAGGCCGATCTTGAGGGCTGCCATTGCAATCGCGCCTCCCAGTTTTGCGATCTCGAGAATCGGCCCCGCCAGCTTGAGGCCGGCCAATATCCCGATTGCCCACCCCAAGCCGCCGACTTCTTTGACCACCCATTTTGCGCCAGCGGCGATGCTCCCGATGTCCCGCCCGATGCCTTTCCAGTCGATGTTCTTGAGCGCACCGCCGAGCTTCACCACCGCTTCCTTGATTTCGGTAGAAAGCCACTCCCGGTTGGCGTTCAGCCACTCCCGCGTCGCCTCGATAACCGGCGTCAGCACCGGCATCAAATCGCTGCCGATGGCGAGCTTCAGTCCCTCGACCGATGCCGCCATGGCCTTGTATTTTTCCATGAAGATGGCGCCGGCTTCGCTCTGCGATTCGGTCAGGGTCAGCCCCGCCGCCTTCGCCGCCGCCATCGCCTCGGCGATCTTCTCCGGCCCCTGCTCCAGCAGCGGCAACATCGTCATGCCGCCCTTGCCGAACAACTGCGTTAGCAGGTAGGTCGCCTGCTGCATGTGGCCGCCGTCGACCAGGTCCTTGATCTTGGCCGACACGGTCCCCAACGTCGCCGCCGTGTTGACAAGCTGCCCGGGTCTGACGGCCACGCCGAGTTGACCCAGCGCGGCGCGCATCTGTTTGGACTGTTCGCCGCCGGCGCCCAGGTTCTTGTTGAGGCGCCCGAAGCTCTTGTCGAGCTGCTCCGAGTCGACGTTCACCAGCCCCGCCGCATAGTGCCAGCCCGCCATCTGATCGGTGGCGACGCCGGTCAGCTTCGAGCTGATTTGCAGTTTCTCGGCGAATTCCGCCGTCGACTTGACCGTCTCGGCCAGGCCGCCCAGGCTGGCGCCGGCGCCCAGTGCCGCCAGCGGCCCGGCCAGCTTTAGCAGCCCCTCGCCCAGGCGGCGCACGCGTTCCAGCACGTGCGCCGCCCGGTGGCCGATGTTCCGCAGCCCGCTCTGCTCGGCAATCTCGCCGATGGCCGAGCTGACCCGGTGCAGCGGCGCGGTCATCCCCGCGAACCGCGCATTGATCTGGCGCAACGGCTCGGCCGTGCGGTCCAGGACAGAGATCACGGCCTCTAACGTTTGAGCGGAAGCCATCATTTAAGCCCTTTGCAACGAATTCAGCCTGCAGGATGCGCGGGCGGCATGAGGCGCCAGTTAACGGCCGCGCCGCGCAGCAGATCCTCGGCGATTTTCAGGACCTGCGCCGTCTCGAACAGGGCGTTCCGGCCGACGTAAACGCGAGGCAGTTCTGCGAGCGCCCGGGTCAACGTCCCCCGGGTGATCGGAAAATATCGCTCGCAGATCAACCGCTGCGCCGTCGCCACGTCGATGCGGGGCGGAAGGCTTGCGGTCACAGTGTCGACCTGGTCACTGGCCATTGCTCAGTCCCTTTCCAGGTTCGCCGCGATGAACTGCGCCTGGTCTTCCAGCAGATCGATGTCATCCATCGGCATCGCCATCACGTCGAACGGGTTGAGGCGCCAAAACCATGCCACGTTGCAAGCGCGCTCGATCAGCTCGCCGAGGCCGATGGAGACGCGGTCGCCGCGCGCGGTCCTGGCTTGGTAAAACCCACCAGGATCATGCATGCGTCGTCGAAATCGCCGCTGTCCATTTCGTCGATCGAAGACGGCGGTACGGCGCAGATCGCCGCCAGCAGCTTCGCGCAGGCGTTGTAATCGGCCTGCATGCTGCCGCCATTACCGCCGCTGCTGACACAATAAGGCTGGCCGCAGGTACGCATCTCCTTCACCGTCGGCCGGCGCAGCACGATTTCGTTGAGCGTCTCGCCGTGCGCCGTGATCGGCTTCGACAGCGGTATCTTTATCGTTTCATCAGCCATGAGACTTTCCCTTATGTTACAGTGACACGATCAGCCCAACGCGCGGCTAAATGCCTCCGCCGCGGCATCGGCACCGGCAGCAAAATGCTCGCCCCCCGGCGGCGCGCTGAACGAGGCGCCGCGCCACGGATCGGGGGACGGTGGCGAAGCGTCGACGGTCGCGGCGGAATCCATCTGCATTTTTGTGAGACGCGCCAGGCGGTCCTGCTCGTCCAGGCGCTGTCGCTCCGCTACTTCGTGGCGCGCCAACCTGTCCGCGGCGACTATCGGCGAGACCCGCCGCTCGAAAGCGCGAACCGTGGCGAGGTCCCGATGCAGTTCAACGAAAACCGCATCCGATCGCCACGCCCCCTGATAGTCGATGGTTTCGCCGGTGTCAGGATCATGATACCGGCCGAGTACAAGCACCGCATCCCGCCCGACGATCTTGGTTTCCTTAAGACGCTCGACGAAGCCGGAATACCCCAGGCCGTCCATGATGCAGAACCATTTTGTCAACAGGTCCGGCAGTGTCAGTCGCGCCACATCGCGGCGAAATTCCAGATGGATCGCTTCATCAAACAGACGCCATTCACGCACGAAGGCCGTGGCAGGCTCGATCAGATCTTGCGCGCGGTCCGCCGCGATGTTCGCCAGAGCAGCCGAGCCGGCCGCGCTCCGCGCAACCTGTTCGGTGAGCCCCTCGCGTTCTTTCCGCAGCGCCGCAAGCCGTTTCTCGCCTTCCGCGCGTGCCGGCGCGGTCATGCGTTCGTCGTCAGCCACGCCCTTCAGGGCATCGTCCTGCAACAGCGCCCCGATCAGCGTGGTGATTTCCTGGTCTACCTCGGGGATGTGTGCCGCCGCCTGCGTCCCGGCGGTCAGAACATCTCTGTTTTTGCGCCCGATCGCCGCGTCGCGCTCAAGAAACGCTTCAACGGCGCCCTTGGCATCGAACAAAGCTTGAGGAATTTTCATCCGACTTCAACCCTTCATGTGGAAAACATCGAGCGCCACAGCCCGGCCAACGCGTGGCGGGCCCGGCCGAACATGTGCGGCGAGCTTGAGCCGGTAGGTGCCGCCACTTCCCGCAAAGCGCCATCCCAGCCGGCATCGGCGGCGGTTTCTGCCGGCAGCGGCGTCGCGCCACGCGCGTCGCTTGCCACTGCCTCCATTGCCTCGTCCCAGCCTTCCTCGGTGTCGGTCTGCGCGAACGCCGCCGAGTCGCTGCGCCATTGGGCAGGGCGCGGGCGCCGGCGTCGGCGCGGGGGCGGTCGCCCGTGCCGGACAGGGGGCTCCTTCTTCTCGTCGTCATCCCCATCGTCCGCCTTTTCGGCGCCTTCCGGCGCGACGGCAGCGAGAATGCGGTCCCATCTGGTGGCAATCCGCGCCTCGCGCTCCGCTTGCCGGCCGGCGCCGTAGGTTGCGATCGCCTCCTGGATCTCAATCTCGCGGCATTCGGCTGCCTGGTCCTCCTGGCGGAGCGCTTCACCTTGCAAAAGGAGATTGCGGAAACTGCCCATGCGAATCGCTCCAACGAGGTCGGGTTAGAATATGGCGTAATTCCGGATATAACGTCAAATATAAGTTTCCGCCTGGACAATAACACGCAGCAACTGTAGGTGCCAATATATGCCAAGGAATACCTTTGCATAGACATGAGGCGACAAGGTGTGCCAATCGGTTCAGCGGCACTGCCGCCGCCCGGGCCGCCAGGCCAAAAACATCGAAGCGGAGGGCGCGCGCGACTCGGGCACCAACCCGGGTCATCTGGCGCTGGTGCGGGTGGCGATCGGCGCAGCCTGTCGGGTGTGTGCATGGTCTCAGCCCTTACTGATAATCCAGAAGCGTTCGCCCTCGCTGCCGCTGCGGCCGTGGGTCACGTTGATCGTATGGGCGGCGCGCAGAGCCGGTCCCAGGCGGCGCAGTTTCGTGCCCATGCCGGCCGGATTGCGCGGCCAAAGCTTCCCGCTGGATACGCGCTCGCCGGCCAGGTCAACGAGGCGCTGGAACAGCTGGGTTGGCGTGCCTTTAAAGGAAGCGCCCGGGGGGGTCATTAGCTTGACGACGGCGCCCGCTACGTCGTCACCGTCCAACAAGGCGCGATCGGCGCCGGTCCGGTTCGCTTTCCATGCCGTAGTTACACGGCCGGCGTCGATGGCGAAGCCCTGGGCCGCAGCCTCGGCCCAGTGGCAGGCATCGGCCATGCGCGGCGGATTGGCGATGTGTGTTGTCGGCAGATTCCGCAGGGCCGCGCTCAATCCGTCACACAGTAGGCCCAGCAAACCAGGCCGCAGCCGTTTCATGTCACACGCAAGCTCGGCCTCAGTCCGCCGCGTCTCAATTTGCTTCAGCTCGATACTGATGGCGCGATCGGCAAGGTCGGCGCGGCCGAGCAAGGCCGGGATACCATTCACCAGCACCGCGCGGGACAGAGCGAAGGTTGTTTCGTCCGCGTCAGAATGCAGCGTGCGGGCAGAGAAACCGCCGCCGGTCGCAAGCCGGCAGAGACAGTCGGAAAAAGTGTCGGATACGGCGGAAACGTTATCGAACGCAACAAGATGCCGGTTCTGAGCCGACACAAAAAAATCGCGCTCCTCACGCGGCAGTGCGCGGCCTGTCAGGGCGGAAGGGTCTATCAATTCCCCCAGCGTGCGGGCAGCGCCGCTCTTGCCGCTGCCTTGTTCGCCGTGGATCAGCAGCACGGGATATGCGCCGCGGACTTCAAAGGGCCGGGCAGCGCAAACCAACCACGTCCAGAGCAACACCAGGTCATCTTCGGTCTCGACGTTCGCGAACAGGCGCAAGTCTTCAACCTTCGCCTCATCGTCCATCGGTTCGGGCAGCGGCAGCGCATCGGGCGCGCGCAGAAAGGCGATCGGCGCTTCGTCAATAAGATCCCACCGATCCGGCCCGATGCGGACGGCCCGCCGCTCGCGTGCCGGATCGGCGCCGCCGAGGTCGAGATAGATGCATCCATCATTGCCGAGTGCCCAGCGCCGGAAGGTGACGCGCGACTCGCCCCCGCTGAGGGCGCGAGCCTCGGCGAGCCTGGTCACGTCCGAAAGCGCCGTCCCGCTTAGGCCCATGCCGGATTCGGCGAAGTAGCGTTGCACGATCCACACCCGGAAGTCGCGGCCGAATACCGGCACATGCTCGCGGCGCTTGCCGTTCGGTAAGCTGGCATAAGCCGCGCCATCCTGCCCGCGCCACAAGTCCACGTCAGACAGCACCAACGCCAGCTTTTCGCGCCGGTTGCGGCGGCCCTTGGCGGCCGGATCGTCGGCGCTGCCGTCATCGGCATCGGTGACCGTGAAACCTTCAGCCATTGCCCCGCGTCCGCAACACGTCGTTGAAGTCGGCGCCGGGGCGATCCGGCAACGCGATCCGCACCCGCCGCCCCTCGGCGCGGAATCTGGCCGCGGCACGGGCCGCAGCCGCCTTCCCGGGCGCGTCGTTGTCGGCCGCGATCACCACCTCTGTCACCACGGCCGGCAGCCGCATCAGGTCGCCGAGATTGCCCGCGGAGGTCGCTGCCCAGGCCGGGCCTTGCAGCAGCTCGGCCGCGGCGATCGCAGTTTCGATTCCCTCGGCGACAATCAGGCGCGGCGCCGCCGGCCAGAGCTGCACCGCACCACCCCCCACAGATCCGAGCGTCATGCGGCATGGTTCAACCGGCGCCTTTCCGGTGCCGTCCGGCAGCAGAAAAGTCCGATGCACCGCCTGCGAGTGCCCGGCGACATCGACGACAAGCGCCACCATGCAGGGCCAGCGCGATCCGCTCGGATGCTTTGCCTCGCGCAGCAGCCTCAGCGGCGCCCCGGAGGGCCGAGTAAGGCCGCGCGCCCTCAACCATCGGTCAATCAGGTCCGACTCAATCGCCGCATGGTAGAGGCGCAGCGCCACCGTTCTCCGCGCGTCTGCGTCGTCCGCCTTCGGCGGCGCCGTGTACACCGCCGCCGCAGGCCGGTCGCCCAGGAGCGCGGCCATCACGGCCGTCTGGTCGTGGCAGTTATGGCAATGCCAGAATAGGCGACCGTCGCGCTCACTGACGGTCAGTGCCCCCTTGTAGAGGCAGTGGGGGCAGTCCCCTTGCCAATGTCCGTAGCGCCACCGCAGCCCATGCCGGGCCGCCAGCTCGCGCGCTGTCACCTGATCCGCACACACGGGCGGATGCCTTAACCGCCGAAACGGGGCAGGCTGGCAAGCAGACGTTCAACGCTCTCGGTCAGGATCAACGTTCGGCCGCCGAGCTTCACCGCTTCAAGCGTCCCTCGGCTCAGCATCTCGTATGCGGTGCTACGCGGGATGCGGTAATGATCGGTGAGGTCATGCAGCGTCAGAAGGCGCGGCATTCCCAAGGCGGCCGGCGCAGCGGCGGTCGGTGCCTCAGTTTCCGGTGCGGTCTCAGCGCGCGCCGGCTGACTGTTCTTACGCGGTGGATTGCGGGGCATAGTCAATGCCGTCTCCGTGTGTGTCCGTCCATACACGGACCATTCCACGTCGTTCCCACGTCGCGGAATGGAAGGAAAAGTCTTCGGACTTATCTACCCCACTTTTTTCACGGTCGGCGGTAAGGCCAATTCAAGCATTTGTGCCCATTCTTCGTCGGAAAACATAGCTACAATCTCTTGTTCATCTATAGTTGTCAAAAGCCTTTTCTTAAAGTCGGATGCTAAGTGTCTGCAAAGAGAATTAAAAAATTGCCACTCCGTCCAATTCGGATCGCGCTGTTGATGTTGCCGCAGTTTCTTGACCCTCTCATAGGCCGTCGCTTCCGTAAGCCCCTTTTCCTGGTAAAGCTCTTTCGAAAGACTCCTCGCCGACTGTTCCCTGAATGATCCATTGACAAGCACTGCCAAAATAGCTTCCGCCTCGGATGGCTGTTTTTTCGGCCGATGTTTCGGCTTTCTTGCCGCCGATGCAAGGCGCGTGAAACTCGGTGCAATCAAACGATAGGCAGTATTCGCGCCTATAGTATCGACCACTTTCTGTATTGTCGCCTCTATGGTTTCAAGACAGCGCGTGATTTCGGCCGCCTCGGCCGGGGTCACTCGCCCAAACTCGGGATGTAATACCGCTCCCCTCGCATTAGGTTGTGTCTGTGCCCTGGCCAGGCAATGAACAACCGCCTCAGCCCAATACTCACTCAGCGAGCAACGCCGCCCTACATGCTCTGGCGGCAAGCGAGTCGACGGCATTAGCTCCATCGGCGGGGGGGCGCTCGCGCCCGCTCGCCCCGATGCCTTCGCCCCCACCACTACAGCGGCAGGGGCGGGCTGTTTCCGCCTGGTCAATTCACCGATACCTTATCGGCCGCCGCTTGCCCGCCCGCCTCGGCCGCCTCACCGCGGCGCAACGGCACTATCACGGCGCTGCCCCGCTCGATTCCGTCCAACGCATCGGCCAGCCGTTGCAGCGCCGCCGCAACCTGCGGCCGGTAGCGGCTGCGGTTGTAGGTTGCGGCGAGCGGTGAATGAATCGTGGCGTGGTTCAACGCCGCTTCGATGATGTCGGGGATCTCGCCCATCTCGCCGAGCATGGTTGCCCCGGTGCGGCGCAGATCGTGCCGGTGCCAGCCGCCCGTTTTGCTCGCGTCCTGTAACGCCTTCGTCGCATAGTCCCAGTCCCCCAGGGCGGTACCGCGCGCACTCCGGAAAATCAGGTCGCCCAGCTCAAGCGGCAGGGGCTGCAATGGCTCGGCCGGCGCCCCGCCCCGCTTGCGTCTTCCCTTCGGCTTCTGAGGGATGCCGGCCGCGTGGATCTTCCGCAGCAGTTCCGCGGCCTGGTCCGACAGCGGCACGGTATGCGGCTCGCCGTTCTTCGTGGTGCCGATCGTCCATGTCCGCGCGGCCAGGTCCACATCGGCCCACCGCGCCCGGCAAACTTCCTCCCGCCGGGCGAGGGTCAGTAGCATGAACCGCATGGCGGCCGCGTGAGGTCGTATCGACGCCCGTAGCGCGGGCAGCAGTGCCGCCAATTCCTCCCGCCCAAGCACGCGACGGCGGGGCTTCGGCGAAATAGGAGTGCGCAGGCTAACCAGCGCGACCGGGGCAAGATTACGCTGAGAGGCCCACCGCAGCACTGGCCGCAGCGTCCGCACCGCGAACGCGGCCGAGGCGGCCGCCCGGTAGCTCTCCGCCGTGATCTGCAAATCCACCACGCTGAGAGTCGCCACCGGGCGCGCCAGGTAGGCCGAGAACACCCGGTTGATCCGCAATCGGCTGTGGTCCCAACTCCGGAGCTTGGCGCCAACGCGGGCGCCGTAGAGGTCCAACAAGGCGTTGAGCGTGCCCTCGCCGGCCTTTGCAGCCTTGCCGATGGCCAGGCTGCGGCGATGTTCGGCGATCGGGTCAGCTCCGGCTTTCACCGCCTCGCGCATGGCGCGGGCCGCCTCACGGGCTTCCATGATGCCCAATTTCGGGTGTTCGCCGAGGGGGAAGCGCCGGGCGCGGCCTTCCGGATCTCGACGGCCCAGGACCCATTTCTTCGCGCCCGCCGGGGTCACACGCAGCCTCAGACCCAGGCAACCCTTATCGGCCAACTCGATCCGGACCTTGTCTTTAGCCGCGTCACGGACTGCCTTTGATATCGCACTTTCGGTCAGTTGCACCGTCGCCATGGCATCCCTTCCGGGCATCGCCCCCGAGCATCAGCCGCCCGGCGGGGCATCACTGGGGCATCAGTAGCGAGGCGATAGAGACAGACAACAGGAGATGCCCTTGGACAGGACGATACGCCTACGCCTTGACCACATCAACAAAAAAGCCCGCATTTCTGCGGGCTTACTGGTCACTGTCGGGCGTCGTCGGAAAGCCTCGGATGGTGGATGCAAATGAATTTTAACCGCCCATCAAGGTATATACAGTCCCCACCGGCGGCCGGCACCCTGTCGCGGCAGGGATCACATGCGCGCGCCCAGCATCATCGCGGGCAGCGTCAGTTGAGCGAACAGACGGGCCAGCGGCACGTCGGCCGCGGAGTACCAGTGCGCCACGTGCAGCAGGTTCAACGAGCCCAGCGTCTGGCCGGCCCAGCGCACCGGCATGTTCAGCACGCTCTCGCAGCCCAGCGAGAGAATGAGTTCGTGGTCGAAGAACGCCTCCCTGATGTCGTCGGCGTTGCGGCCGATATAGGGCTCGCCCTCCGCCAGCAGGTGCTGCCAGAGGGGGAACGCGTCGGTCGGCATGCTGTCCCCCACCGGATAGGCCGCCGGCCGGTTCGAATGGAGGCGCCGGTGTTGCCGCAGGCCGGGGCTGTGGACGAGAACGGTGAACAGCTTGTGGCCGATGGTGGCGCCCAGGGCGGCCTCGACGGCACGGAAGGTGGCGCCGGGCTGATCGGCATCGCGGTGCGCCGTGATGACGCTGGCGACGTGGATGGCGACGTCGCGTTCGAACAGGTCGCTCATGATCCCTCCAGGCCGGGTGCACGGCTACGATCGGGCAAGATACTCCGGGGCCGGAGAGGGAGCACGAAAATCGGCGCGGCAGGGTACGTGTCGGTGCCCTTGCCGGCGCGACCGTCCGGGGTGCTTGCGTTTGCGTTTGCAAAACGCGCTGGTCCTGTGCCAACCTCGACGGGTTCTGCATTAATGTCGGCTTTGCACAGTGTTACGTTGTGGCGGCAATAACGCTTCCACGTCACGGATCGGGTAATCCATGTCGTCGTCCGGCGCACCTGACCCTGGAAACGACCCGCCAGCGCCGCCGCGCCAGGCGCGATTGATCCTGCTCGACGACGACCCGGACGTGCGCTCATCCATCGGCGACGTGCTGGGCTCGGCCGGCCACCAGGTGGCGGCCTATGCATCGGGCGAGGAGGTGCTGGCCGATACCAACGGCCACGCCGGTGCGGCCGTGCTGATCGCCGATATCATGCTCGGCGGCCCACTGGACGGCATCGCGGTGGCCGAGGCGCTGACGGCGCGCATCGACGGGCTGAAGGTGATCTACATCACCGGCTATTTCGCCACCGCCCGGATCTCCGGGCTGCGGCCGCAGGACCGCTTCCTGCGCAAGCCGTTCGGCATCGCCGAATTGCTCAACACGGTGCAAGAACTGATCTGACCCGGCGGCGGCGGCGAAGGGATTGCGCAATCCGGCCTCCGGGCTGACCATCCGGCAGCGGAGGGACCCCCCATGCACTACGTGCCAAAACCCCACCTCACCCAGCACTGGCGGCTGACCAAGCCGTCGGCCACCGGCCGGCGCGGCATCGTGGTGTCGCAGGTCCATAGCGCCGCCGAGGCCGGGGTCGCCATCCTGGAGGCCGGCGGCAATGCCATCGACGCGGCGGTCGGCTCCGCGCTGGCGCTCGCCGCGGTGGAGCCCTGGAATTCCGGCCTCGGCGGCACCGGATTTGCCCTTGTGCATCGGGCCGGCCAGCCGCGCGCGGAAGTGGTCGATTTCGGGCCGGTGGCGCCGCAGGGACTCAGCCCGGCCAGCTTCACGCTAACCGGACGGATGGCCCGCGACCTGTTGTTCCCCTGGCCCGAGGTCGCCGGCGAGGCCAACGCGCACGGGCCGCTCTCCTTCGCCATCCCCAGCGCCGTGGCAGGCCACCATCACCTGCTCCGCCGCTACGGCAGGCTGGAACTGTCCGAGGTGCTCGCCCCCGCCATCGCGCTGGCAAAACGCGGCCTGCCACAGGACTGGTACACCTGCCTGAAAGTGGCACTGTCGGCGGCGGTGCTGCGGCGCTATCCCGAGAGCGCACGCATCTACCTGCCGAACGGGCTGCCGCCGGTGCCGCCCTATCAGGGCGCGCCCGGCTTCTTCACCCTCGGCAACCTGCCCGTCACGCTGGAGCACCTGGCGCGGGCTGGCCTGCGCGACTTCTACGAAGGCGACATCGCCGCCTCGATTATCGCCGACGTGCGCGCCATCGGCGGCGTGCTCTCCGCCGCCGACCTGGCGCAGTGCCATGCCCGCGTGCTCGCCCCCATCGAAGTGGCCTGGCGCGGCGGCCGCACGCTGCAACTCGCCTCCGGACTGACCGCGGCGCCGACGCTCGCCCGGGTGCTGGAGGGCATGCGCAACGCCCCCTGGGGCAGCGCCCCGGACGCCGCCTGGTACGTCCACCTCGCNNGGCACGATGGTGGCGATGACCACCACCCTGCTCTCCTCCATGGGCAGCCGCGTGGTGCTGCCCGGCTCCGGCGTGCTGATGAATAACGGAGTCATGTGGTTCGACCCGCGGCCCGGCCAGGCCAANNCCGCCCCGTGCTGGCCGCCGGCGCCTCCGGCGGGCGGCGCATCATGGCCGCGGTGCTCCAGACCGTCGCCTGCGTCACCGACTTCGCCATGACCCCCGATGAGGCGGCCCACCACCCCCGCATCGACGTCTCCGACGCCGACACCGTCAGCGTGGACACGCGCATGCCCGAGGACGTGGTGACCGCCCTGCGACGGTCCGGCCCGACCGAAGTGGTGGAACACGGCGCCGTGCCGGTGAACTTCGCCTGTCCGAACCTGATCGTGCAATACCCGGACGGCACCCGTACCGGCATCAGCGACGCCGCCTCGCCATGGTCGGCAGCTGTCGCGCAATAGGATGCAAGACGAGAAGCGATGGCTCTGTTCCTGTTGACGCTCAAGGCAGCCGGTTTCGGTCTTGCCGTGGCCGCGCCGGTCGGGCCGATGAGTTTGCTGTGCATGCGCCGCACGCTCGCCTTGGGCTGGCGACCCGGCATGGCCACCGGGCTCGGCATCGCCACCGGCGACGGCCTCTATGCCGCGGTGGCCGCCCTCGGGCTGGCCGGCGTGTCGTCGTTTCTGTTCGCCCATGAACGGCCGCTGCACATCGCCGCCGGGCTGCTGTTGCTCTGGCTGGGCGCGAAGATGGCGCGCATGGAGGAGCAGGCCGGACCGGCCAAGACCGTGCGGGACGCAAGCTGGCCGGCCGCCTTCGCCGGCGCGGTGGCCCTGACGCTGACCAACCCGCCCACGATCATTACTTTCGCCGCCATCTTCACTGCCCTCGCCCCGCCCTCGGGCTTCGATGCCGCCGTCGCGGCGGCGACCGTCGGCGGCGTGTTCGGCGGTTCACTGCTGTGGTGGTGCGGCATTGTCGGCGCGGTGAGCCTGTTCCGCCACGCCATGGGGCCGCGCACGCGGCGCTGGATCGACCGCGCCGCCGGGCTGGCGCTCGCCGCCTTCGGGCTGGTCGAGCTGCGACGGGGACTGTAGGGCGCTCCGCTGCTAGAGCATGATCGCTTTCCGACGGTTCCGCCTCAAGCGATCACGCTCTAGCGGATGGCGTCGGAACTGGCGGGGATGAAGCGGGACATCAGGTAACGCAGGACGGTGCGCTGGCCAACACGGATGTCCGCCCGCACCGGCATCCCAGGCACGATCCGCGCCCCTTCCGGCAGGTCGTGCAGCCGCATCTCGTCGATCGACACCCTCGCCCGGAAGAATAACACCCCGACCGGCCCTTCCTGCGGCTTCAGGTCCGTACTCCTCAACGGCGCCGCCTCCGGGTCCTTGAAACTGTCCGGGCTCACCGACCGCACCGTCCCCGTCGCCGTGCCATACAGCGCATACGGAAACGTCTCGAACTTGATCGTCACCGGGTCGCCCACCCGGACAAAACCCACGTCCTGACCGTCCACCACCGCATCGACCTGCAATGGCGCGTCCAGCGGAACCAGCTCGATGAACGGATCGCCGGACTGCATCACCGTGCCCACGCTGACCGGCGCCACCCGCAGCACGATCGCATCCTGCTCCGCCCGCAGCCGCACCAGATTGCGCCGCAGACTCGCCTTGCGCAGCTGCTCCCGCGCGTCGGCCAGCTTGCGCCCCTGCTCGGTCAGCTGCTGCGCCGTGTCGGCCGCCGTCTGCTGCAGATAGCCGTCGCGTTCGGCGATCTGCGCGTTCATGTCGCGCTGCGCCCCCGCCCGATCCGAGCGCGCTGTCGCCAGCTGCGCTTCGACGTTCATCCGCGTGTCGGTCGCCTGCAAACGGTCCAGCTGGCTGCCAACCTGAAAACGCTCCAGCTCGCGCCGCTTCGTCTCCACTTCCTGCGCCAGCTGCAGCCGCTCGGTGAACGAGGCCACGTCCGAGGCCGCCTGCATCATCTTCACCCGCAGCGATTCGATCTTCTGCTCGTAGTTCTCCAGCTTGAAGCTCTCCTCGGCGTGCCGCTGGGCGAACA
>PLTJ01000009.1 GCA_003164455.1 Acetobacteraceae bacterium | reverse complement strand
CGGCTCTGGCTACACGACGGCGCCGTCGGTCACGTTCGGGTCCGGCTATGTGACCGCGACGGGGACGGCGATACTCAACACGTCCATGTCCATATCGGCGGGCACTGGCGCCATCAATCTCACCAGCGGTGGCGTGGCTCTGACCGGAGGCGTGTCCGCCGATACCCTGCGCGTCACGCCAGGCACTCCTGCTGACAATGCGACCTGCACGGCCGGGCAGGTCGGCGTGGACGCCAATTACGTCTACGCCTGCACGGCTGCCAACACCTGGAAGCGCGCGGCGCTGAGCACGTATTAATCGTCGTCGCCACGGCGTGGTAGCAACAGCAGGCTGTGGTCTGCATCTTTTGAGAGGTTAAAATGCGCAGACTTCTTCTCCCCACTCTTGGGCTTCTTCTGCCGCTGGCAGGGCCGGTGTGGGCGCAGCCGATGCCCCCGCCGTTCATCGCGGCCACGGCCATCCCCTCCGGCACATCGTCGCAGGTCTATCTGGCGTCACTGGCGGTACGGGTGGGATAGGCGCTACTGCGCAAGGAGCCTTGTAATGACCACATTCATCGACGCCTTCGGTGCGACCGTAACCGAAAACGCTGACGGCTCTTGGGGTCGCGGAGGAATTACGATAGGTCCGTGCAGTCAAGCTCAAGCAAATGCTGCCTTCTCTGGTATGGCTCCAGCAGACTGGGTTTTGCCGAGCCCGTCGCCTTCTCCGTTGATGCCGCTGCCGCAGTATATGGCTATGGTACCTCAGGCGATCCGCCTGGGCATGTGGTCCAAGATGGTGAGCGATACCACCTTGGCAGACAACTACAATGCTTGGATGAACGGTGTGGTGGCGAACGGCGGCATAGTCGATGTGACGCAACCGGCCCTCGCGACGCTGCTCAACTATTGCGTATCGAAGTCATATATGACCCAGGCCCAGGTGAACGCGCTCATGGCTGTGCCGCCGACCTGAGCCCACGCGCAAGGCGCCGTTGGAAGGATGCGCAATGGCAGATGACCAGTATTCTCAGCCTCTTTCTCTTGGGGAACGTCTTGAGTTCGTCAAGGGTCAGCTTGTCGCTCTGGAAAAGCAAGTAGAACGCGGAGAAGATGCTACAAGTCGAAGAATAGATACCATTGAGACAAAACTTGATCGGGGTTTCGAGGGAGTTTCCGAAAAGTTCAAGGAACTTGCGACGCAAACCACTGATATTGCTATGCGACTTGCGCGTGGGCAGGGCGCGCTTGGGTTCGCGAATCGACTCGCGACGTGGGTAGTCCCTGCGCTGGTCGGGGGACTGGTGACGCTGATTCTTTTCCACGCGGGAGTGCTCAGGCCGTGAGCGAGACACCAGAACGGAGGGCCGCCAGCGTCTCCGTGATCGGTTTGGGCCCCCCCCCTGATGGCAACTCATCCCCTATCCGCCGCCGAACTACATCGCACTGTGGCAGCCGTTCAGGATGCCGCGGCACAGGGCGCCGTGCCGCCGGGCGGACGGGTCCACGCCGGCCACAGATCAGCCGTGTGGGCGGCGGCGGCGGCACTCGGGATGAAACCCGACGCAGTGCTGCGGCGATGGCGGGCGGCCGAAGCGCGGGGGCTGACGGGCGCGGCCGATGCGCCCCGAGACGGCACACAGCGGGACTACACGCCACCAGATGTACAAACTGACGACGCGAGCCTCGATGAGATCGTCAGCATCCTCGCTGCCGAACAGGCATGCCAGGAAGCCGCTCGTCTTCTCGTGGCCGGAGTCAAGGTCTATTCGCCGATCGCCCACAGTCATCCTATCGCCGAACACGGCCACATCGACCCCTATTCGCACGCCATTTGGCTGAACGCCGACGCGCCGATGATGGAGTGCGCATGCGGCATGATCCAGTTGCGAGCATCTTGTTGGGATATTTCGTTCGGGATGGAGGAAGAACGCAAGTTCTTTGCAGGTCGGCGCCTGCCAATTATTCCGATGACACCGGGCGTCGTGCCCGAAGAACTGGTGGAGGGGTGATATGGCGGCATCATCGTTTGATCCATGGTGTGAATTTGCATTCGGCGTCAGCGAAACCTCACCAGGAGGCAAGGAGGGGGGCTTCAATGCCGACGATCCCTCGCGGGAAAATCCGACGTGGCGTGGCATCGAGTTGTCTGAATGGCGCGATTGGCGTCACGACCAGACCCTAACCGCCGACGACATGCGCGATCTTCTTCGGCTGTCAGAAATCAAGGAGATTTCTCACGAGAACTACTGGAATGTGGTGAACGGAGATGGCCTTCCGGCAGGCGTGGACGTGCTGCTGTCGGATCACGCCCTCAACGCCGGTCCTGAGACAGCCGCGATACTCTTGCAGAGAATGTTGGACGTCCGAGTGGATGGGAAAATTGGTCCGATCACACTTCTGGCGCTCAGGGGATTTGGAACCCCAGGGCAGTCCATTATCAAGATTCGCAACAAGATGGAAGCCGATTACCGCAGTGATCGGAAATTCCCGGAGGATGGCAATGGTTGGCTTGCCCGCCTAAACATCTGCACAGCACTGGCGATCAAATTGGCCGCAGCGGCTTCTATCGCTCCGATCGGTGCCGTGTCTCAAACTTGAAACAACAGGAGAATCCATTGAGTTTCAAAACGTGGGTGCAGCAGCCCTCTACCATCATCGGTATCAGTCTTTTCGTCGGCACTGCCGCCGGCGTTGTCACCTATCTGGTGAACGGCAACGCTATAATGGCGCATGGGGTTGCGGCGGCAGTTTTCGGCGCCATCGCCATGGTGCTGCCGGAGGCGCCGACTACCCAGGCCGACATGAACAAGTTGGCCGGCGACATGATTGCCGCCGTGGCGACAAAAAATTGGGCTGCTGCGTCTAGCATCATGGCGGACATTGCGGCCGTTGCGCACGACGTTCAGGCTATCAAGACTGCGCAGACGACTCAAGTCGCCCGCGATACTCACGTCGATGCAGTGTCGGCAGAAAACCATACTGAACTCGTCGTCGGCCAGACGAAGATTGCTGAAACCATCAAAGGACAAAATTCATGAACCTCTCTCGCCGCGGCCTCGGGGGCATCTCTACCGCCGCGATCCTGACAGCCGCCGGTCTCGCGGCATGCACCACCACCACGACCAATGGCGTGACCACCGTCACGATCAACACCAAGACCGTGGACTCCTACGCTCAGGTCGGAATTTCCGCTGTCGCGACGATGCTGTCCATCGCAGCGGTCGCGTCCGTCATCGGCGCCCCCGCCATCGTGATCATCAATGCCGCCAGCACGGCGCTGGCTGGCACGCTCAAGGCGCTCGACACAGCCACCAGCGGCAGCCTGACCTTCACCTACGACGGCACCGGCGCCAAGGCGGCATTCGACTCCGTGCTCGCCGATGTCGGCACGGTCCTGACCGATATGCAGGAGAGCGTCGCACCGATCGAAGCTAAGCTGTCATCGGCTGACGCATCCACCGTCGCCACCGTGATCAACGCAGTGGCTACCGCATACAATTTGCTGCAATCACTGATCTCGTCCGTCAGCTCGGTCAAGGCTCCCGCGACGGCTCCGATGTCCGAGGCCGCCATGTTCCGCGCCGTTGGCCTCCCGGCCGGGCATTGATGCTCACGCTTTGGGCCAAAATCAAGGCGTTCCTGCTCTACCTCGCCGGGTATCGTGCCGGCGACGCGGCACAGAGCGCAGTGGACAAGCAAGCGCAGACCACCGCGACGGTGGTCGCTCTGGAGGATAGGGAGAAGACCGATGACGCGGTGGCTGCTGCTAGCGATACTGCCGATCGCCGCGAGTTGTTCAACTGGGCCAGCCGTAGTCGCTAGCTGTCCCGACCCGTGCGCCGGATGGGAACCGATCCGACCTGCGGCGTCGGATATCGGGGCGATGTCTCCCGGCTTGGTACGGCAGGTGCTGGCGCATGACAAGCACGGAGCGGCAGTATGCGGATGGCGGCCGGAAGAATCACAAAATTTGTCTACTCTGGAAAATCGCGAGGCATCAGTGGAGGGGACGCTGCGTGCTGGGCGCTGGTAAGGGCATGCCCGCGTTGAAAAACATTCTTGACCACGTAGTGCTTGCTCTATTCGTTCTGCTAGTCGGGGTTATTATCGTGCCGATTCTGGCGGCGTGGACCGTCGCGGCGGCGTTCCTAACCCTGATCGACCGAAGGTTTGGCATCAACGCGCTGATCCTGGACGACGAGGCATTGAATACCGTTTTGCTGGGGGCGCCATACGAAACTGTATCGCAACGTACTGCATGGTGCCGCAAGGACGGTGGCAAGCCGTGGGGATGGTTGGCTCGCATCGCATGCACGCTTTTGACTATGGCGGGACGACTCGTCGGCTCGACCCAGGATCACTGCACTTGGGCGATTACTCCGGGGACTCCTAGCGGGTATCGCATCTGGCGGTGGAGCGGGGAGCCGCTGGAGATCGTGTTGTACGAGTTGAAAAAATCAGCCGGCAAAGGAGACGTTGATGCTTGATTTTCCTGATCATCGTCTCGTCAAGCTCGGCCGTCGGCCGCCTCACGCAGGCATGATCGTGCCGAAGCTGGCGGACTTCCGGCGGCGTGCGCTGCCGCCTCCGCCGCCTACGTGCAAGCGCAGCGGCATTATCTCCGAATGGGGAATGCACCTCAACGACGCCATCGGCGACTGCACCATTGCGGCAGCGGCGAACGCGATCCAGACGTGGACCGCCGCGAACGGCGCGCTCTGGCGCGTGGCCGACGCCATCGTCGAGGCGCGCTACGGCCAATCCGGCTATCGGCCCGGCAAGCCGGCGACCGACCAGGGTGCCGTCGAGACCGACGTGCTCGGCGCTTGGTCGCGGCATGGTTGGGACATTGGGCGGCAGGACGAGGACGTGACTCTGTGGGCGGCGCTGCAACCAGGCAACGACGCCGACGTGCGCGAGGCCATCTATCACTTCGGCGGCCTCTACGTCGGGCTGCTGCTGCCCGATAGCGCCCAGAATCAGCCGGTGTGGGACGTCGGCAGCGCACCCGGAACTTGGGGCGGTCACGCCGTATGGGTGACCGACTACGATCAGGACGGCCTGGCCTGCATCACCTGGGACACGGTGCAGCGGATGACGTGGGCGTTCTGGCAGAAGTACTGCGAAGAAGCCTACGCGCTGCTCAACCGCGACTGGCTGAACACCTCGGCGGTATCGCCCACGCACCTGGATTTCGACGGGCTTGATGCGGCGCTGGGGGCGATTGCGGCATGAACGAGATTTAGCGTTACGCCGAGACCGTCGGCGTGATGACGGACGAGGAAATCAACGCGCTCGCTGGCGGCCTGCCGAACCAGACCGTCTCGCTGCGCTGCGCCGTCGCAAATCGGCAGGGCAAGCGGTGGGCACGCGTCATGTGCTGGTTCCTGTCGTGGGCTGTCCAGCGCGATCATTGCGAGCTGCAGTTTACGAACGCACCGTCGCCGTGGTGGGTGTACGTCCGCGCCGGCATCTGCTTTGCCGTCGCCATCAGGACAATCGTGTGGGCAGCACGATGGCTCATTCTCGCACTCTCCGTTTTGGTACTGTAACGGACGCTATTCGACACTCGCGTCCACCGCGTCGCACGCGCTTTCCATAAGACGCACCATCTCGCCCGCCCCCGGCGGGGCATCGATCCAGACGATCTCGCAGAGCGTGTAGCCCGAATCTCCGCCGCCATGGAAAGTCACTCCGCTGCTGCGATCAGCAGCGTCGTCGGATTCCATGTCATCCGCAGCGATGCGAGCGATGAAACGCGGCCGACGCGTGTGGATAAGGTATTCCCTATCGCTCGCGCCATCGCCGAGAATCCAGTCGTCGAACGGATGCCGCTGATCCAGGTCGAGCGGATCGGCAACGCCCATCAGGTTGCGGATTTTTGCCGCAATCTCCTCCGGAATCGGCCGGGAACCCGACGCCCAGAATCGAATGGAGCGGGCGTTCACACCCAGCGCGCGGGCAAGCGGCGACTGCCACTCGGGCCCGTAGAGCGCCATGCCACAGGCGTGCAGTTCGTTAGTATCCGTCGTATTCCTCCCGCCGCGCCTGCCGGACGGCCCGCGCTACATCGCCCCGAGCATGCTTCTCGCTGGCCACCAGCCGCCGCGCGGCTTCATCTGGCCAGGGCTGGCGCCATGTACCGTTTCGATACACGTTCCGGCCCTTGCGTCGGATCGTCGTTCCAGCCGCCAGCGGCTCGACGCCGGAAGATGCCAGAACCCCCAGCGTGAACGTGTGTTGCTGTCGGTCGGCGCCGTAGCTTTCACGAATAACCCGCGCCTCGACGAGGCGCTCGCCCAGGAACTGCGAGCGCCGAAAGGAGCCACCGAATACGCCCTCCGAGAACCGGATCGTATCGCCGGCGACCACATCGCCAGTGCATGGACTTGAGAAGTCGTCCATCACGCGGCCCTCCGCGTGCTCAGATAGCCATCGATCATGCCGGAAGCGATGCGTTTCGTGAGAACAAGGCTGGTGTTCAGAACGAACTCGCTTGCCTGTGTCTCGTCGCCGCCTTTCACGATCAGGCCGGCCAGGAACCAGCACTGCTTCGGGCTGGCTGGCTCGCGGTCGATCATGTCGGCGCGGTCGGCGGCCCGATCGACGAACTTGGCGAGAATTTTCTGATCCATCATGGCGGCGGTCCTTGCTGACCTTCCGAGCGGTCCTGTGACCGGCTCTATGCCGTCCTATATATAGGACACCCCAATGCACGTCAATGGGAAAATGCGGCTGGCGCTGATTTTTTGCCTCTTTCTGGCATCCTGCGGCGCGCAGCAGGCTCGCGAGGCCCGGACATGGGCACCAGGCCACACGCTCGCGGACCTTGAGCAGTGCATGGGGCCGCCCGACAAGGCGGACGTCCGCGACGGCACGACGGTGGCGATGTGGAGCTATGTCGAACCATCGCGCAGCATGGCGTTGCCGCTCGCCGATTTGGCGTTGCTGCCTGTATCACTGCCGATCAGTCTGGCAGGCGCCGGGTCCACATCCCTGAGCACCTCCGGTGACTGCCGCGCCATAGCAACGTTGCGAGACTGGCATGTGGTGTCCCTGCGCTATGCGGGTGCTGATGACGGCATTACCGGGCACGATGCGGTCTGCGCTCCGATCGTGCGTGGCTGCCTGCGGCCCTGACATGACGGAGGCTGATGTCCCGACACGATGACGGCCGCGGGGTTGCCCCCACGACCACCTAAGACCTGATCGCGAGCCGCAATCGGCTCGCGGGGGTCGGGAAAGACGTGGTAGTCCTCGCCGACGATCACGGCGTCGATCTTGTCCGGAGATAGACGCGGGGCATTCAGTCCCTTGGTCTTGATCTCGGCCTCGATCGCTTGGTCGTTAAACACTCTCATGTCCCTTGTTTCCAACTGCCGCGGAATTGCGGCAGGCCATCGGGAAGCTCGCTGAGCAGCGCTAGGCCGTCAGTCCTTCCAGGGGTCGAATTCGCCTTCCCCGGCCATGACCACGCCGACCGGGCGCAGGGTATGCAGCACCCGGACACTGTCGGCACACGCCGACAGGACATCCGGCAGCCGGCGATAGGCCATCGGGCTTTCGTCGAGATCGCCGCCGATCAGCGTGACGCCGCGCTCGCGCAACCAGGAGTCCATCTCCGGCCGGGCGAAGCGTCGCTTGGCTTCTTTCCTGCCGAACAAGCGCCCGGCACCGTGTACCGTGGAGTAGAGCGCTGCCTTCGATTGCTCGCTCTCGACGCCCTCAAGGATCACGGCGTCGTCGCCCATGGAGCCACCGACGAAACCACGCTGGCCGGGGAAGGCGGGAGTGGCGCCCTTGCGAACAACCCAGAGATCACGATCGGCGTGCCGCTCGCGCCAGGCATAGTTGTGGTGGTTGTGCACGGTATCCGTCACGGTTCCACCAATGATCCGGCGGACACGCTCGCACACCCATTCCCGCCCGGCGTAGGCGTAGCGCCCGGCAAGCTTCATCGCGGCGAGGTAGGCACGCCCGACGTCGGAGTCCTCGTCCACGATGGCGGGCGGAACGTTCATGCCGTCCTTGCCTCCCGCCAGCTTCAAGTACTTCGTCGCGGTGGTGTGGCCGAGGCCACGCGAGCCGAAATGGACCCCAATCCACACCAGGCCGCTCTCGTCGCGCAGCAGATCGACGTAGTGGTTGCCGCCACCGACCGTGCCGAGCTGCGCCGCCGCCTTCGGCCGGTACTCCTCCATCCCGGAGGCCGCCCACGCTTCGGTATCGTCCAGCAGCTCGTGCTCGACTCTCTCGCCGTTCGGCCGTCCGATGCCGAATGAGACGACGTGCGCAATGTCGGCCATGATCGCGCCGACCCGATCCTCGATGGTCGAGAACGGAACGTCGAGCCGTACGGCCATGTTGCCGCAGCCGATGTCGAATCCCACGCCAGAGATGGAAACCTGCCGCTCATAGGCAACGACGCCGCCAACGGGCTGCGCATAGCCGAGATGGCCATCAGCACAGATCACGCCGGCCACGACGTTGCCGACCTTCATGCAGTTCCGCATCTGCTCGATGGTGGCGTAGTCGTGTGCGCCGAGGACGGTAAGCGGGCCATCCTGGTATTGCGGCGCCTGCGGGCGAAGACTGGCGTTCTCCGCTGCCAGTGCAGACTGCTCGCGGGCATTCTGCTCGACGCGGGCATCGCCGCGGTACAGGCACCACGTCGGCATGCCGCGCGGCTTACCGGGAACGGTGACACGGTCATCCGGGTTCTTCCCGGCCGCCATCGCCAGTTCCCGGGCGCGCGCCTCAAGTGGGTCAGTCCTGTTTCTCATGTTCTCTCTTCCCAATTTCGGGTCGCTTCAGGCCGCCGGCCCTTGGGCCAGCCCTTGCCAATACCTTCATTCGCGACGGAACCGCCAGCATCGAACATCACTGTCATGGCGCGTGGAGGGAGATTGCGTGGCTTGGTCGCATCCCAGCGACGACCAACCCGCCATTCCTCTCGCACCCACAGGCGATCCCCAGGCTTGACCCTCTGCCATGGCGACGGCCGTTCAACGATCACGACCGTCGGCTCGCCAACCCGAACCCGGCGCCTCACCTGCTGAATTGCCAGCCGGCGCGTCTGCGTTTTCCGGCCGGCAGACAGCGCGCGGATCATGGGCGCGCTGAAGATGATGGGACGATCGACCATCACCCGTTCCTCGTGCCGCGCCGGTTCAGCGCCCGGACGATCATGTCGATGCCTTGGTCGTGCCACCGTTTGATGGCTTTGTGGTCAGCACCAAGCAATGTGCCCAGTCGGCGCCACGAATACAGATGCCGCCCTGTGACCGGGCTAACCAGGCACCGGGAACCGATGATCCGGCGCAGCACATATCGGTCACGGGGAATGAGCGAGATCCAGGATAGCGCATCGTCCATCAGGTCGATCGACCCTGCCGATGGAGGGCGTGGGCGGAGGCGGTCGGCATCCGCATCGGCGGCATCGACCGCCATGCGCATGACCTCCATAGAGGCGTGCAGCAGGTGGATGTTGTGAGGGCCGGCCGGGAGCGCGAGCAACGTCCGGCCAGCATCAGACAGACGGCTGACGATGTAGCGGGCGTCAACCGTCTCGGGTGCGGATGGCGCGGCTCCATCGCTCGCCCACCGTAGATCAGTGCGCCGCTCCGGGTTGCGCGCCTGCGCGAGATCGTCACTCATCACCTTCCTTCTCCCAGCAGCATGACGCCGGCGACGATGAGAGCGACCGCCACCGCGAATGCGACCGCGGAGCCGGCGAAGTGGCGATTGATCCAAGGGAGCATGGCTACGCGGCCCGCTTCTGCGGTACCGCCGCGGGCTCTGCCGACAGCGCCTTGCCGACGGCATGCTCCAGCACTGCGACGTAGCGGTTGCCGTCATCGGTCTTGATGACCTGGATCATGCGGGGGTCCCGCGGGTCGATCTTGCGCCGCACGAGGCTGAGCGCGCAAAGCCGGTCCAGCGCGCGGGTGACGGGAGACTTCGCGCGCCAGCCGAGCCGCTCGGCTAGGTGCTTCACGCTCAGCAGTTCGCCGGTGCAGTACACCTCGGCGAACACCGCGAGCTGGCGCGAGCTGAGGTCGTGCTGCGCGGCCTGGGCGGCGATCGTCCGGACAATGGTCAGAGGCGATGTCATGCCGGAAGCCCTCCTTGTACAGCGGGCGATGCGGCAGCAATCCAATGCGTCGCCGCGACAGGATCGACGTGCAGCGCGGGCTCGCCCCTGGCGCGGCGCTGTTCGTTGAGCTGGGCGATGGCATGCTGTGGCGAACGGGCGACGATGCCGACCCGGCGGGCCTCGCGGGCAACATCGTCCCACGACACCTCCTGGGCGAAAGGCCAGACCTTCACGTAGGCGAGGCGCGCGTGCTCGGCGCAGTACGGCTTGCCCGGCAGTGTTCCTGCCTCGCAGAAGTGGAAGCCGCGAGTGCCGGGCTCGCCGACCGGCCAGCAGCAAAGACCGCAGGCGCGCGGCTTGAACACGGTCGGCTTCGGCGGCGGCTCCGGAGTGGGCGTCTGCCGCTCGCGCTGGGCGACGACTGTGGCCGGGACAACCGGCACCATGCTCGGCAGCACCGGCAGTGTCAGCACCGGCGGCTTGCTGTGCGGGAGTCGCTGGGCCGGAGTTGTACGGTGCCCCTTGATCGGCGATGGCCGGCCGGGCAGCCCGAGACGGTGCACCATGCCGACCACCGCGTTCTTCGAGCGGTGCATCAGCAGCGCGATCGCACCGGACGAGCTGGGGCCGCTCCACAGTTCGCGGAGACGCGTCTTCTCCTCGTCGGTCCAATCCCCGCCGTGCAGCGGCGAGGCGTCGGCCGGGGAGACCGACGCCGCCGAGTAGCTCACGGCTTCCCCCCGGCGATCTCGGCACGGCGATGCTGCTTGGCGTCCCGGATCTGCTGTGCCAGCCCGGCGTCGGCCGCTTCCAGGCGCCGCATTTGCGACTGGTGCGCGACGTTGCTCTCGATGTCGTCCAGGTCGCCGAGCTTCTTGCAGGCCCGGATGTCGGACAGCATGCCCTGGGCCATGACGTTCCAGTCCGGGCCCGACGGCTGCGGTGCCGCGGGCTGCTGCTGCTGGGCCTGTTGCTGCCCGGCGCCCTGGGGCTGCTGCGGCGCCGAGAGCGCGCTGCGGCGATCGGCGAGGATGTGCTCGGCCCCGTGCTTCGTCACGCTGGGCAGCTTGGCGCGCACCGGCTCCTGCTCGGTCCACCAGGCTGTGAGGTCATCGAGATCCGTGATCTGGTCGGCCGACGCCTTCAGGGCCACGAGGTAGCCGGCGAGATCGAACCGGTTGCCCTTCTGCGGCAACTGGACGCAGCGCGACACCTTCTCCTGGGTTTGCTGCGGGGCCTGCTGCTGTCCGGCGCCGTCGGCCGGCCGTGGCTTCACCAGCGCGTCCAGTTCGGTCAGGATCTTCGCCGCCTCGGGGTTGGCCTTGCGGGCGTCCTCGATGGCATCGGCATTGTTCTCCAGGAACGTCGGCAGGTTGCCGATCGTCATGGCACGGTTGACGAAACTCCGGGCGAACACGACGGGATCGCGGTAGTAGGCAGTGCGGTCACCGTCCATCTGCAGCTCGCCGAACTCGTCCACGACGTAAGCCTCGAAGGTCGGGGCCGGCTGTTGAGGCTGCTGACCGGCGCTGGGCTGCGCGTTGTTGGTGGGCTGTTGCTGGGTCTGCTGCGGAGCCGAAGGCTCTGCCGGTCCGTTGGCGGGATGCCCGGCCGGAGGTCCGTCGGTGGCAGCCGCCTGCTGCTGGACGTCCTGGCGGGGCTGCCGCGGTTCGGCATTTCCGCCGGATTGCGCCGAAGGTGCCCGCGAGCTCGCCGTCATGACCAGGCCGGGATGCGTCTGCTCGCTCGGCCTGGTCTGCACGATGCCGAGCGCCTGAGCAGACGCACGGAATTGGTCCAGGCCCTCGCCGCGCACCGCCTCCGACAGCCCGGTGATCTGCTCGATGGTCAGGGCTTCGATCGCGCGCCGGTCGAGCGGGATGCCCTTGCGGGCGGCGAACTGCAGGACACCGACGCGCTTCTCCTCGATTACGCTGCCGGTGATAACCTCATCTTTTCCCAGCGCGAGCTGCTGCAGCTTCCACTGGATCTGCACGTCCTGCGGGATCAGCGCGAGCACGCCGTTTCGGTACGCCTTGCTTTGCGCGATCGTCGCATAGTGCGGCCGATCGTAGAGATTGCCCTCGCGCGTCGTCTCGTAGCGCAGTTCGCGGCGGATCATCTGCACCGCGTTGCCGGCCTTGATGTCTTCAACCTCGCAGACCGCCTCGAAGAAATCGGGCTCGTCGGCCAGCTCGGGAATGCGGGAGCATTCGACGTGCATCGGTACGCCGGGCGCCGGATAGCTGGTGAAGGTCAGCAGTGCGCCCGTCTTCTGCACGCTGCCGAGCAGGCGATGCTTGAGGCCACCGTAGTGGGCGGCGAGATGGCGGGCACCGATGACGGAGATGCCGGCAACGGGGTCCTTCTGCCCCTTGATCGGGAAGGAATAGACGAACTTGGACGAGCCGGCGCCATGCAGGATCTCGGTGGCGATCAGGGCATTGTCCCTGGCATCCATGACGTGCCAGACATCAGGGTCGAAACCGCCACCACCGCTGCGGACCGCTTCAAGAAACTGGCCCTGGGCGCGCGTCGGTGCCAGGGCGAAGGCGTTTGATCCACTCATCGGGGTTCAACCTCCGCGAATTCGGAATCGAGGCAGGTGTCGATCAGCCGGACGGCCATCACCAGCTCAGCGCCGTCGATCTCAGCCCCCTGACCGTGCGGGATGTCGGTACCGGCGAAGTACTGGTGCGCCTCGCTCATCTTCGGCCACTTGAAGCCACCGCCCGGCTGCATCTTCGGCACGCGCACGATGTTGGTGGAGCGCCGCATCGCACATTCCACCTCCATGTCTGGCCAGATCACGCCGAGGTCAGCCGCAGTCCGGCGCAGCACGCGCGTATGGAACTCGGCGTTGTACGCGACGAAACGCTCCGAGACGGCCGCGTAATCCAGGAACCGGCGCAGCACCACGGCCTGCGGCTGGCCATACTGCGTCACGTAGACGCCATCGAGTCCGGCGTGGAACAGCGTTTCACCGTCGAGCGTCCAGGACGCCTCGGGCTTGACGAACAACACCTCGGGTGTCGCCTCACCGCCCGCGCTGTCCGCCTTGAGCAGAGAGAGACGCAGCAGGTGTGGCTGTTGCGGCGCATCGGCAGGCAGCTCCCAGAGCCACGGGCCGGTGACGTCGCAGTGAAAGTAGGTGGTGGTCAAAGCCAAACTCTCCTCTCAAAGATGATGGCCGGCCCGGCGATTGCTGGAAGCGTTTCGGGATCCGTGCCGGGTTGGCACTTGAGCGAGTACGCGCGGTAGATCGCGGTCGCGGCGTCGTTCCGTGGCAGTCCCTTGTCTTGGAAATCCTCATCGACGAACATGTCTGCCGGCTTGCCGTTGTGCAGAACCGTGACGTGTTCGAGCTTGCCGCCGTCAAGCAGCGGCCTGATGAGATCGCGGATGCGGTCGTAGCCGGGATCATGCGGCCAGTCGACGTCGCGCCGCTCCGGCTCGGCTTTGCCGGGCAGGTAGATGCCGTATGGCGTTTTCACCGCACGACCGCCCTCTGTTCGGATACCCAGCGGATGCCCGGGATGATGCTGCGGCTGTTCTTGTCGCGGGCGAGTGCGTCGAGAATGGCCTTGTTCGGTACTAGCAGGTTCGAGGGCTGCGTGCCCGCAGCCACGGCGCGCACGAGTGCCATCAGGCCGCCAGTGGCGGGATCCTCGGCCCAGCTCCAGCGCGTCCGCAGGCTGGTGGTGGTACCGAGGTCGCCGCGGACGCGACTCAGCGCCGCAGGGCTCGCCGCAGCAGCAGCGTGCATGTCCTCGGCCGCCTGCTCGGCTTCGATGGCGCGGTCCATCGTGGCGACGTCACCGCTGCGCTCGGCCATTGCCGCGAGGTTCGCAGCTTCTTCCCGCTTGCGTTGGGCCTCTTCCTCGGCCGTCTTGCGGGCCGCATCGGCGCGGTCCTTGGCGTACTTGTCGATGTGACTCATGACGCCGGCCCGCGCGTTCTTCAGCGGATCAATCAGCGCCGCCCACCAACTGTTGACGATGCCGGTAGCCTGACGGATCGGGGCGCCCGATTCCATGCGGGCGGTATCGAGCGACTTGATCTCGTCGCCGAGCTGCCGCGCGAAGGCCGAAGCGCGGCCTTGCGTCTCGTCGTCCTTGATGCCGTCTGGGTTGGCGGCAAGGAAGCGCAGGTTGGCGGCCATCAGTTCGCCGCCGCGCTTCCGGCGGTCGCCGTAGCCGGCCTCCATGTTGTCGCTCAACCACTCCGGTGCCAGCACGACCGCGAGGTCGATGTAGGCATGACGGCTGTTGTCGCCGATCGTCGCCGTGGCTTCGCTGATGGCCTCGGTGACAGTCGCGGCAATCGTTTCCTGCGTTCCCATCTCTCTCCTGTCCTCAGTAAACGGGGGGTAGCTGCGCCAGCACGATCGGCTCGCGCGGCTTCGCGCCGGGGTGTGCCGGCGCATAGCGCTCGGCGAAGCCCCGGACGCGCTGCATGTGCTCGTACTCGGCCCGGTCGATGACGTGGCCGCTGAGCCAGATCTCGAACACCTTGGGGGCATGCGCGGGATCGGCCGCGGCTTCGAGCCGCTCGCCGTTCAGTTCGGCCCACCACAGGCCGGCTTCGTGGCGGATCGCCGCCGGAACCCAGGGCCCGCGGCGCACCAGGCGGCAACGGAAGAGCCCGGGCTCCGGCTGATCCACACGGCGCGGCGGCATGTTGTCACGCATGGACCGGGAACTCCTTCGCGACCGCCTGCACGACGCGGTAGACTTCGCGGGCCTCCTCGATGCTGCGGATCTCGGCAGTGTGGTACTGCCGGCCGAGGCGTTCCGAGATCAGCACGTAGACTTCTCCGCGCTGCATCCGGCCGCTCTGCCAGAGCGGGTCGAGGATGCGGTGGATGTGCCGCCTGGCACCCTTGATCTCCGGTGTCGGGATCACGCCGAGCGGGCGCGTCGGGTTGTTTGTCTTGTGGTGGCAGCCGACGAAGTTGCGGCAGACATCGCAGCGCCAGAACGGCAGTTCCGCAAGATCGGCGCGGCCTGAGTAGACTTCGGCACCATTCGTCAGGCGCGCGGAGACCGTCTTGCCGCAGCCGCAGCACCAGATCTTGCGGGGGGTGGGCATCAGTTCACGTGCTCCGGCACCGTCTCGACCGCGAGCTCGGAGGGGTCGGCTTCGAGTTGCCCGAGATCCGTGTCTCGAACATCGCCGTGGCGGTGCGCTGATCGCGGCGCCGGATCAGCGCGTCCATCGCCAGGCCGGTCGCGACGGTGGTCAGGATCATGCAGCGATCGGTGGCGGAGCGATCGGCCAGCTCCTTGACGATGCGCTCGGTGATGTCGCCAGCCAGCTTGGCGTTGGCGAGAGCCGGCCCCGACAGCAAGCGCGTCGCTTCCTCGCGCATCGGCAGCCGGGCCACGCCCGCCGGCAACTCGCTCGTCCCCGGAGCCTGAGGTGCCAGGGTCCGCGCCACCACGGCGAGGGACTGCGCCAGCAGCTTCGCGTCATGCACCCCGATCGGCAGCCCGACGACGCCGTGTGCCTCCAGGGTGTCGCGGTAGCTGATCAGCAGGGCGGCGCAGCGCTCAACCTGCTCCAGTTGCTCGGCCACGATGTCGAGATGGATCGCCGTCAGCCGGAGCCGTTCGCCGGACGGCGCGATGCGGCGGTCACACATCCGCGCCGCCTCGTTCAGCGCCTCCACGTCGGCGCGCAGCACGCGCGGGTTCAAGGGGGCCGCGGCCGCGGTGCAGACCTCGGGCTGCGCAGTCTGCGCGCTGCTCGCGTGGCCTTCCGGTTCCACGCGATCCGCGATCGCGGCCACGATCTCCGGCAGTTCGTCGGTGACCACCAGGGTGCGCGCAGCAGCAACGGGAGCGGCGCGAAGCCCTCGCGCGAGCCGGTCCAGTGCCTCGTGGATTGGGCGCGCGGGAAGGGCGGGAGTCATGCCGCGGCCTTGTGGCCGGCGTTCCGTGCGCGGCGGCGTGCCAGCAGTGCGTTGCGGCGGGCGAGGTGAACCTGGCGCCCGGCCTCCTGGCGCTCGGCCTTGGCAGTGGCACGCGATGCGGCGCGCATGCGTTGCCGGGTCATCACGCCGTCAGAAGGGACGGGCTCATCATGGAACATTGCGGATATCCTGCGTTGAGACTGGCGGGGATGGATCAGGCCGCGGCGCGCGACTTCGCCGCCTCGGCGCGGTAGCGGCGTGCGGTGGCGATCCCGGACGAGATCAGCCGCAGCCCGTCGAGCACGCCGCCCAGCTCACCGAGGGCGCTGGCCATGTCGGTCTGGGCGTCCACGTAGGCGCCGGCGACATCCTCATCGGCATCGCCGGCGGCGCTGGCTTCGACACCGAGATCGTGCTCAACGGGCAGCAGCAGCTTCTTCGCCTGGTCGATCAGCTTGCTGGCCTCAGCGATGGCGACCGGCAACGGCTTCAGGTCGGCGCTGGCATCGCGCGCAGCGGTCAGAGCGGTGATGGCGTCGTCCATGTGCTCGGGATCGATGATGGTGCAACCGCCGCCAATGCTGCCGCCGTGCAGGTAGACGCTGCCGGTGCGATAGATGCTGGCCGTGCAGGCGCCGACCATGATGTCAGTGATTTCCGACCGAACGGTGTCGGTGACGTTGGTGTCCATGACGATCTCCCTATTCTGGGGAATTATATACATTACTCCCTCGCTCCCTCATAACGCTGCCCATTGTGGTTTTGGATATGCCAACGCTTCCAAGCCCAACCTTTTAGCCTTTGCACGACCAGATTTATTCAATGCTCGCCAATAGAGATGCTTGCCGTCATCCCAATGCGGTTCAATCGTGTGATCCGGCAACCGGATGGCTAATTTCGTTGGGGAACTCGTTCCCCAACGAGAGTTACAAGATCGACAAGGATGGAAAACTCCGTTAATCATCAGGCCGTCCTGTCGCCGTTCACGCTGCCCCGCATAAGCCCATGAAGCCGCTTGGTAGATGCCCCGTGGTGCCCATGCGTGGCATCGGCGAACGACACCAACAGGTCCATGGCCTTCCTACGGGCCAGGAAACGCACGGTCGCAGCTATCAGGCCGGTCAACGATACCGCCGCGTCATCCCGGCGCACCAAACGCGATAATTCCCAGACATCTTCGGACCATCGTGTCGGCGGGATAGAAAAGAAGCACGCGGCTATCACTTGACCTTGATCTCCGAACAGTCCGCCATCCGCATGCCAAGTCCCAACGCATTGCAAGTTGGCAGGCACACGGCCGCTGTAGTGAAATCGTTCCACCAGTTCAGACGCTTCGGCCACTAGACCGATTCTGAAATGATTAGAGGGAGTCATCTATATAATTCCCCTATTCTGCGGCCAGCAGCGCGGCCGGCGTCTCGCGCCGCGCCAGATCGACGACACGCTGCAGGCGCCGCTGCTCTCGCATCGCATCGTGCACGGGGGCCAGCACGAGGCGGCGCTGCCAGTACCGGAGCGCCCGTAGCGCGAGCCGGACCTCTTCGCTGGCCTCGTAGTGCCGGCCTTCGTAGATCGCGTCGCGGACCCATTGCCGGGTCTCGCGGACCCGGCGCGCGGCGAGCGACTGGTAGGTGTCGCTCCGCGGAAGCCCCGTGGCCGGCAACTTCGCCGGGTCGAGGTCGCCGGCGAACTCAGGATAAGGCCGCGGGATCACCACCAGCGGCGGGGCCGGCTGGGCTTCAAGAGCGGTGCAGAGGCCGGTGAGCATCTCAGGCGACCTCTGATGTCACGAACTGGCCGAACCCCAACCCGCGCAGCGCCGTCTCCGTGGCCCGTTGCGCCGCATCGCGATCGGTGTCCGACCAAGCGCTGCGCCCGCCGCGACGCGCGGAACGGTTCGCGGCGTCTGTGCCGGCCGAATGGGCGATGCGGAGAGCGGCCTGGAGGGTGAGATCGGGACGTGACATCGGGGGTCTCCTCGTCGCGGGAGCGAGGGGACACTAAGCGACGCCTAGCGAAACGTCAATAGGCACAGCCTAGCGAGATTGTCCTTTTTGCGTACCGGAGTCGCACCTAGCGTTTGCCTATTGATATTCCGCTAGGCATCGCTTAGTGTCCAAGGCATGCAAAGTGAGATCGTAAAGCGGGCGATCGCGGCAGCCGGCGGTCCCACGGCCCTCGCGAGGGAGTTGGGGATCAGGATGGAGTCGCTCTATTCCTGGGAAGACATCCCACCCAAGCGCGTTGCCGCAGTGGCCTGCGCCAGCGGCATCCCGCGTCACGAGCTGCGTCCGGATCTGTGGGATGCGCCCGCCACCGAATCGCGTGAGGCCGCCTGATGCCGCCGCTGCATGCACGTCTGGCCGCCCTGCTGCAGGACGCCGCCCAGGCGCGGCACGGTGTTGCCGCACTGGCGCGCGAATTGGGAATCAACGCGTCGCAGCTCTCCTACCTCATCCATGGCCGCCGATTCGTTTCCGTCGAGCAGGCCATCGCCATCGAGCGTGTGCTGGGCGTGTCGGCGCGCGAGCTGCTGGTCGAGGCGTGCGTGTCGCGCGTCGATGAAGAGCTGGCGAAGCGAGGTGTGACATGACCGCGGGTATCATCGTCGTCCTCATCATCGTCTCGTATTGCGGGTTCTGCGTCGCATGTGAGCGGCAGCGGGAGCGTCGCGTGGCCGAGACCCGGCGACGCGCGGACGACCAGGGCTGGGTGCAGCGGTGATCACTGCCCTCATGCTGGTGCCATGGCTCTGCGCCGTCGGCGCCTTGCGGTGGGTGACGTGGGACTGATCCCCGCCATTCTGCTGGCCGACGTCGCCTGCATCGGGGCCGCGGTGCTTGCCCTGGCGTGGCTGTTCGGGGGCTAGCAGCGTCGCACCATGTTCCCCTTCGCCACACACAGACTCCGGCCGACTGGTGCTACTCCATGCGATGCGGCCCGGTGTGTGACGCGCGTCAGCGGGGGGCCGCTACCCGGTAACGCCGGGCGTCCCGCTGGCGTCGTTTCCGCGTGCGTGGCCGCGGTCATTCGCCACGCTGGCGTCTCCTCCCCCAACTCGCGGCCGGTCGCAGGGCCGGCCGCACTTTCCCATTGCCACCCGAGGCACACGAACGGCAACCACGCGGGCTTCCTCACCTCTCCCGCGCTGCTGCTGCTGCGACCCTCGGCGCCCGGCGCGGTGCGTGTGGCCGCGTCGGGACCAACCCCTCGGTACGATCGTGTAGCCGCAGCGCCTGTTGCCGCGACTGCATCATCCCACCGCGCGTGCCGGCGCCCGTCCATGCTCCCCAGCACCGGGCGCCTGCCGTTGTCTACCGTCGCCAAAGTCTGTGCACCGACCTCCATCCTTCGTTGCTCCCGTCTCGCTGCCAACGGCCGACGCACGATTCCCGCCACTCTCGAAAGCATCACGGTCAAGGACGGCATCAAGGCCGCCCTGACGATGTCGAAGTTCGAGGAGCGGCGACACGAGCTGATCGACTGCCAGGGGGCGCGCGTGCTGATCGTGGTGGCCGACCCCGAGGAGTACGAGGGCGAGCGCAAGCCGGCGCCGATCACGCCGGACCAGCCCGAGATGCCGCTGGGCGACACGTCGCCAATGAACGAGGCGCCGATCTGATGGTCCGCCTGCGCCCGTATCAGGAGGCCGCAGTCCAAAGCCTCCGGCAGGCGTACATGACAGGGGCCGCCGCGCCCCTGCTGTGTGCTGCCACGGGTTCGGGCAAGACCGTGGTTTTCTCCGCCGTGGCGCTCGGCGCCTACGGCAAGGGCAACCGGGTGCTGATCCTGGCGCACCGCGCCGAGCTGATCCGCCAGGCCAGCAACAAGCTGCGCGACGCCGGCGTGCCGCACGGCATCATCGCCCCGGGTTATCCCGAGACCGACGATATGGTGCAGGTCGGCTCGGTGCAGACGGTGGCGCGCCGTCTTGCGCGGCTGCCGCGATTCGCGTTGATCGTCATCGACGAGGCGCACCATTCCGTCGCCGGCCAATACCTCGCCATCATCAAGTCGCAGCCGCAGGCCAAGCTGCTCGGCGTCACGGCGACGCCGGAACGCCTCGACGCCCGCGGCCTCGGTATCGCCGCCGGCGGCGTTTTCGATCGCCTGGTGATGGGCCCGCAGGTCGCCGAGCTGGTCGCGGCGGGCTATCTGACGCCGACGCGCGTCTGGGCGCCGGTCACGGGACCGGACCTGTCCGCAGTGCGCACCATTGCTGGCGACTACGATGCCCGCCAGCTCGCCGCGGCGATGGACAAGGCAGCCATCACCGGCGATGCGGTGCTGCACTACGCCCGGCATGCGCCGGGCCTGCCGTGCATTGCGTTCTGCGTCTCGGTGCAGCACGCCAAGGACGTCGCCGAGGCATTCCGCGCCGCCGGCTGGCGTGCGGTGGCGGCGCACGGCGAGATGCGGCCGGCCGAGCGCGATGCCGCACTCGGCGGCCTGGCCCACGGCAGCGTGCAGGTGGTGTGCGCGGCCGATCTGATTTCCGAGGGACTCGATGTCCCCGCGGTTGGCTGTGTCACCCTGTTGCGGCCGACCCAGAGCCTGTCGCTGCATCTGCAGCAGATCGGCCGCGGCCTCCGCCCGATGCCGGACAAGACGCACCTGGTGGTGCTGGACCACGCCAACAACACCGCCGCGCATGGGTTCGCGGAGACGCCACGGCAATGGTCGCTGGAAGGCCGCAGGCATCGCCGCGCCGTGCCGGCGATCCGGCAGTGCCCCGCCTGTTACGCCGTCTTTCCTCCGCAGCATCGTTGTCCGTGCTGCGGACATGAGTTTACCGCGGCGGCCAGCAGCCCCCGCGAAGTCGAGCGCCGCGCCGGCGAGTTGGCCGAGCTGCGCCCGGAAGACGTGCAGCTCAAGCGCACCAGCCTCGACGCGCTGCTGGCCGAGGCGCACTCGCTGCACGACATGCACAATCTTGCGCATCAGCTCGGCTACAAGCCCGGCTGGGCGTGGATGCAGTGGCAGCGGCGACTGCAGCGGAGAGCGGCATGATCGAGATTGCCATCACCGGCGTTCCGAACCACATCACGGTTGGGCTCGACCCTGATCTGCAGGAGCTGGTCGAGCGCTTCCTGACGCGCCTCCCAGCGCCAGACCCGGCGCATGGCGTGGTCACCGTGGCCGATGCTGCTGTCGCGAAGATCGCGGCGGCTGATCTCACCACGCCCGACAAGGTCGCTCCGCCGACGCCACCCGACGCACCAGAACAGCACGATGAGATGGCGCCTCCGCCAGCGCCAGTGCCGAAAGTTCCGAACGTCCTCGGGGCCGCGATGCAGGTCGTCGTGCGTCCGGCAACCCAGAAGAGCCCCGGACCTCCGGTAAAATGGACTCCCGAGCGTGTCGCACTGGTGGAGCAGAAGTGGGGCGACGGTCTCTGGGAAGACGCCATCCTGCCGGAGGTCAACAAGCTGCCCGGCCCCCATATCGAAACCTCGAAGGCGGTGTGGGTCGTCATCAAGAAGTGCCACTTCAAGCGGCGCCCGGGCTGTGTGCCGGATCCGCGGAAGTCGCCCGTCCTGGCGTCGGACCAGAAGGCTGCGATCCCGGAACCACAGCCGAACGCGGCAGCACCAAGGGCCGCCGAACCCCCGCCGATCACTTCGGGGACGAAGCCGGTTTCCCCGGCACCTGAGATCACGGCGGCACCTTCCCCGGCGCCGGTTGTGCTGCCGCTTCCGCGGCCGTACGGCCGCATCGAGATCGGCTGGAACCAGGCCACAGCGCTGGCGCGGAAGATTGGCCTGCCGCGCTTCAATGGCGACATGGAAGGGCTGAACCAGCATCGCCGGAAGTGGCGGCTACCCGAGTTCGTGCTGGTCGAGCCGTTTGGACCTGGCTCAAGCCCGAGCGGTCTGGCGCCCGCGAAGACGGCGGAGCCGGACAAAGCGGCATGACATACCGACCGATCTCCGATGAATGGATCCTGGCGCGCCCGCGTCTGCGAGAAGGCGCGAAGCTGTTCGGTGCCTACCCGGGCGGCTATCTCGAACGCGCCCGCGCGTTGCTCGGGGTCCACATCAACGATCCGGTCCTGCACGGGAACCTCTTTCAGGAGTGGTGCGAGGCGTGGTCGCGAGAATGTCTCCGCGTTCTCAAACCCGGCGGGCACTTCGTCGCCTTCGGTGGCTCGCGCACCTACCATCGGCTTGCTTGCGCTGTTGAGGACGCGGGCTTCGAGATACGCGATCAAATTCAGTGGATTTACAAAACTGGATTTCCGAAGTCGCGCGCTTCGCTGAAACCGGCGCATGAGCCGATTGTATTGGCCCGCAAGCCGATGATTGGCACCATCGACGCCAACGAATTGAGCGCCGGGTTGCTCATGTCTCTGGAACCGATGCGCCGTTGTTCGCGGCTGCAAAATGAGTGGAAAAGGGAGTCATGTATATAGTTCCCTATCCGAAGTACGTCCGTGGCCCCGCGTTCTCGCCGTCGCTGCCGGTTCCGGATGCCCTCTACTACCAGGACGGTGACTGGCACGAGATGATGCCGGCGCGGCGGTGCCCGCTGCCGGAGTACGTGCCGGATGTCGTCGCCGGGGCATCGGCGCCGATCCAGCTTACGAACTGGAAGATCCGGGCGCTGCGGCTGGCGATTCTGCTTGGCGAAACCGGCTACCTGACCCGCGACGATTTCCGCGCCGTGGACGTCGATATCCGCCGCTGGATCGATGGCTCCCGCTGGCTGGTACCGGATCCGGCCGGCCGTGGCTTCATCGCCGGACCTCGGCTGCCCGACTTCAAAGGCCAGCATCCCAGGGTCTGGGAAGAGATCAAGGCCGTCCCGAAGAAGTGGCAGCGGCGACAGGCCCCGTTGCGATTCGCTGGAGAAGCGGCATGAGCGCCAGCAACCTAATACCGCTTCCGATACGAGAGGTGCCCCGCAGCAGTCCGTACGACGAGTTCTGCGCGGCCCGGCGCGCAATGGTGGCGGCGTTCCGTCGTTGGCTGGCCGCCGCCCCGGAAGGCTACCAGGTCACGGCGGAGATCGACGTTACCGCTGCGGGGATGCGTCAGATCTTCACGGCGGAGGGGCAGAATTGAGCGAGTCCGAGCTGCAGGCCCACATCCGCCTCGCCATCGGCCGGGTACCGCACGCCCGGTTGTTCCGCAACAACCGCGGCCTGTTCTGGGCCGGCAAGGTGATCGCCTCCACGGAGGATACCGTCACGCTGTTGCATCCGCGCCGGCAGGAATGCGGACTCTTGCAAGGAGCGTCCGACCTGATCGGCTGGACGAGCGTCGTGGTTACCCCGGACATGGTCGGACATCTCGTGGGGCTGTTCACCGCCGGCGAGGTCAAGCCGCGCGGCGGTCGCTTCGAGATGGGACAGCGCGAGTTCCTGGCCGCGGTCGCGGCCGCCGGCGGTCTCTCGGCGGTGCTGGGCTCCGACGACGATGCCCGGCGACTGGTGCGTGCAGCATGATCGTCCCCGAACTCCCGGCTGACATGATCGAGGAGGCAGCCGAGCTGCTGTGCATGGGCCAGGGCGGGGGCCGCGCGGCCTGGCTGGATCTGGTATCCGCCCTGCCTCTCGAGACCGCTGATGCCTACGCCCCGGCCGTGGTCGCAGTGGTTTACCGGCGCCGCCCGGAGCAGGCCGCCCGTGTTGCGGCGTGGCCCAAGGACCCCGCCGACATGATGCTGCACGGCTACCCCGACCCGCCGCCACTCGCCGGCGTGCTGGCACTCGCGCATGATTGGCCGATCCGCTCGAAGCTTCGCCGCGACGAGCAGGCACGGCGCCAGCGCGAGTACGACGCCGTCACCCGGCTCGAATCGCCGCGCCGTACCCGCTGGCTGCGCGAGCAGTTGCTCGGCTACGCCGTGATGTGTGCCACCTGCGCGCTGTTCGGCGTGGAGTGGCCGGACGGCGCCGATGAAGTTGTCGGTGCGGCGGTCCGCCTCGGTGCGCAGGTCGACCTGCCGGACACCTCAGCGCGCCAGGCCGGCGCCGCGATCTGGTGCGAGGGCAACGATGTCGCACGGCGTTTCCACGATACCCTACGGCGCCGGATCTGGCCGCTTTGCGCCAGCCGGGAACCGGGTGAGCAGATCCTTTCCGCAGCCGAGGCGGTGCACGAGCGGTTCGGCGGCTGGCTCGTGCCCAGCGACGCGCTCATCGAGGAGTGCCGCCGGGTCGCAGCGCAGACAATGAGGCGCAGGCGCCATGCAGTCCGCTGATCCGATCTGGGGCAGCAAGCCCCGACTTTCGGTGGTGCACGACCAGGACACGCCCCCGCTCGTATTGCGTCCGGCACGGTTGCCCGACCCGCATACGATCCCGCCGCGGCAGTGGCTCTATGGCACGCAGCTCCTCCGCGGGTTCGTCACGGTGCTGGTGGCGCCCGGTGGCACCGGCAAGTCCATCTACGCCATGACCGTCGCGGTTTCCTGCGTGCTGGGCCGCGGCCTATTACGAGACCACGTGTTCGCCTGTACCAACGCAGCAGTGCTCAACCTGGAGGACCCGCTCGACGAGCTGGACCGCCGCCTCGCCGCGATCCTGCTGCAGCACAACGTCGACGAGACCGATGTCGCTGGTGGGCTCTTCATGCACTCGGGCGAGGACCGCCCGGTCACCATGGCGGCAATCTCGGAGGACGGCTTCAGCATCATCCACCCCGACGAGGTCGCGCTGATCGAGCAGATCAAGATGCACGAGATCGGCGTGCTCGTGGTTGACCCATTCGCCGAGTCCCACAGCCTCGAAGAGAACAGCAACCCTCAGATGGTCAAGGCGGCGGCGGCGTGGCGACGCGTTGCCCGCGCCACGAACTGCGCCATTTTCCTGATCCATCATGTGCGCAAGGGCGCGGTGTCGGACATCGACGCGGCGCGCGGCGCCAAGGGCCTGACGGACAGCGCCCGCGTCGGTCTCATCATGTCGCCGATGGGCGAGGATGACGGCAAGGACCTTGCCATCGCGCCAGAAGACCGCTGGCAGTACGTGCGGCTGGACAACGCCAAGGCCAACATGGCGCCGCGTGGCAACAAAGCGACGTGGCTCAAGCTGGAACAGGTAAAGCTGGGCAACGGCACCCAGGACTACCCCAACGGCGACACCGTGGCGGCCATGGTCGCCTGGGACCCCCCGAAGGTGACGGACACGCTGAGTGTCGACCAGTGCAACGAAGTGCTGGACGCCATCGCCGACGGTCCTGGCGAGGGCGTTCGTTACACCCACTCGCGCCGCGGCAAGGACGCCTCCCGGTGGGCCGGCACCGTCCTGGTGCGACTGTTCGGGTTGACCGACCTCGAATCCGACAAGGTGATCGAGACATGGGTGCGCAATGGCGTTCTTGTCAGGGACACTTACCGCGATCCCGTCCAACGCAAGGATCGGATGTGCGTCCGCGTGGTCGACGCCAAGCGTCCGGGTCCCGTGTCGTGAGCGAGTTTATGGCGCAGTTTGTGGCGCAGAAATGGCGCCCAAAGGGGGCGGTGCGCCATAACGCCGCCTTACGGCGGCGCCGTTATGGCGCAGCCCACCGCCCCTGGGTCGAAATGGCGCATGTTATGGCGCAGTTTATGGCGCACCTTACGAACCGGCGGGGGGAGCGGAAAGGCAGCGCGGTCGGAACGTTCGGCGTGTCAGGGAAGCTAACGAACATCATGTCCTTGGACCTTGCTCACTCCGTCCACCAGCCACCCCGCGACATCGGCGAGGCGCACCATGCCGCCATCACGGCGAAGTACGCTGCCGGACAGCATGGGCTGGAACCCACGGCCACGGACTGGCGGGATGCCGTGCTCGCGATCTGCGCCGCGGTGGCCGGTGAGGCCAGCTCGGCGCGCTACATCGGCCCGACACGGTTCGACCGCGAGATCTGGCGTGTCACGTTGTGCGGAGTTCCGGTGCGCGTGGTCTACCAGCCCGCGGACGCGCTGATCGTCACCGTGCTGCCGAGGCACATCCTGGGACTTCCAGATGTCGAGAGGGCCGATTGACCGCCGATGCCGCTTCCCCCCGCGCCGATGGCAGGCGTCGCCGGAAACCATGGCCCTATGCCGGCGAGCCGCTGGTGCCGCCGGACCCCGGCCCCGGCGAATGCGCCTGTAAGCGCCTCGATCGGCTCCGCGCCGAAGTCCCGCACATGCTCGCCGCAGCTCTGCAGCCGATCCATGCCGCGGACCGCAAGGTCGCGACCGAGACGCTGATCCGGATCCGCGCCAGCTCCCGTGGTGATCTCGTCGATGCCCAGGACCTCGGCCCCGCGATCCGGCGACAGGAGATCCGGAACGCCGACGGGACCGTGCTGCGGGAGCCCAGCGCCGTACCGGCGGAATGGCGCGACCCCAGCGACACCGACCCGCACCGCCGGACCGCACGCAAGATCGCGGCATCCAGGGCCACCGATCCGCTGCATGATCTGCAGCGTTCCCGCTACATCACCCGCCGGCACAGCCGCGCTGCCCGGCGATGGCTCGACGACTACGAGCGCAGCCAGGTCAGCATCGGGTCGACGGTCGAGCGGATCGGCATGGCAGTCGGCGCCCCCGGCGCCGACGGAATGTATTGCTCCGAGACGGTGCTGATCCGGCTCAGCCGCTGGAAAGCCGCCTGCGCCGCGGTCGGGAAGCTCGGCGTCACGGCGATGGCGCACGTCATCCTGGGCTGGCCGGACCCGCTGCATCGCGACGTCAAGTCGTTCGCGCGCCGCCATCACCTTGGCCGCCGCCGCAAGGATGGCAGCACCGAGATCGACGAGCGTGTCGCGCTCGGCATCCTGGTCGCTGCGCTGGACCGGCTCGCCGACTTCTACGACCCGCCGGCGCCGGGCGGGATGTCGGAGTAATTCCCCCGGTTTATGGGCATGGCCGCCTGGGCCGGAACAATGTCCGCGCCTAAGCAGTATCGGCAGACCTAGTGGTGCGGCGGCCGGGCGGTTCGAACATTGCAGTTCATACTGGGCTGACCTCGGACCCGAGTGGCGCCGTCGTCGCGGCGCTCGTCGCTCCCCGGAAACCGGCCTCGGAGGCCGGGAGCACAAGAAAGTGCTTGACAGGCGCGAATCTTATGCAGTAGTGATTGACCATGCTCTGAAGCTGCGTCCCGAGCGGATTGTGGCGGGTCCGCGTAACACGCGCTAAACCGGCGTTATCGCGCGTGAGGGCCGGGGCTCGGATCAGCCCGCCAGACATAGCCAAGCCTGTCGCCAGGGATGCCCGCCCATCACCGGGGTCGGTGCCGGAGGAGAAGGCGGCCGGTCTGTTCGGGTAGCCAACACGAAGGGGTATGGCGATGGCCGCACGGGGCCACGTGGGGCGGCCCGAGCATGTTCCGACGCGGGAAAACAAGGCGGCCGTGACGGCTCTGGCCGCGCTGGAGCACACGCACAACGAGATTGCCCGCTACCTTAGGATCGATCTCAAGACCCTGCGGAAGCACTACAAGGCCGAGCTGGCGACGGACCCGATGTGGCTTCAGGGCGTCGCGGAACTTCGGCTGGCACAGCACATCCGGAAGGGGAATCTCCGGGCGATCCTCTTCTTCCTCCGCGTCAAGTGCGGATGGAAGTTGACCGAGAAGCTGGAACACGAGCTCCCCGACGGGACGCGCTTCATCGTCCAGATCGGCGGGCCGGACCGGCCGCAGGCCAGCCTGCCCGAACCACCAGACCCCATCAACGAAACAGAACCCGATGCAGAACACGCTGGCTGAGAAGCTGCTCGATGAGCGCGGCTGGCTGCCGATCTATCTCGGCTCCGCGGCCGTGATCGCCTTCGCGGACCATGATGCCCGCACCGCGGCGCGCGCCATCACGCTTCTCCACGAGCTGCCGGAGAGCCGCGGCAAGGCCGTAACGATCACGATGACGCGGACCGCGCTCGACGCCCTGATCGCCGCCGATCCGACCCTGGACACCACCGTGGTCGCGACCCAGCGCGCCGTGGACCAGGGCGAGGCTCGGGCGCCGGGCCGTCTCGCGGCGGTGCTGCGGCGCTTCACCGGCCTGCTGTTGCGGCTCGATGCGGCGCGGTTCTCGCGGCGGACCCGCGCGGCGGCGCGCCGGGCCGTGCAGGTCAATGGCGAACCAACGTCCTGATCTGCTGTGCCGACCAAACGGAAGGCCACGCGGAGCAAGGCGGCCTCCAAGGACGTCATCCTCAACGGCCGCCCCGATCTGCTGACGCCCCGGCAGGTCGAGATGACCGAGCTGCTGAACAGCGAGGCCCGGCACATCTGCCTGCCCGGCGGGTCGCGCAGTGGCAAGACGGTCGCCATCGTCCGGACCATCATCCTGCGCGGGCTGCAGGCGCCGTCCCGGCATGCCATCATGCGCCTCCATGCCGCGGCGGTCTGGCCCTCGATCGGGCTTCAGACCCTGCCGTTCGTAGCGCGGACGTTCTTCCCGGACCTGCGGATCGTGCCGCATTCCGCGGATCGCTTCTTCAGCCTGCCGAATGACTCCGAACTCTGGCTTGGCGGCCTCGACGACAAGGAGCGGGTCGACAAGATCCTCGGCAACGAATACGCGACCATTCTCCTGAACGAATGCTCGCAGATCCCGTACTCGTCGGTGCTGACCGCCCTGACCCGCCTTGCTCAGACGGCGAAGAACCCGGATACCAGCTTGGCGCTTCAGCAAAAGGCGTTCTACGACCTCAACCCGCCGGGCAAGGGCCACTGGACCAACATCCTGTTCGGTGAGCACCGCGACCCGGTCAGCAAGAAGCCGCTCGCGAACCCCGACCAGTACCGCTGGCTGTTCTCGAAGCCGGCCGACAACGCCGAGCACCTCGACCCGGCTTACCTGCAATCGCTCGACGACATGCCGGATCGGGCGCGGCGACGGTTCCGCGACGGCGTCTACGGCGACGAGACCGAGTCGGCGCTGTGGACCTGGAAGCTTCTCGAGGAGACCCGCGTCGAGCCGTCCCGGCTACCCCGGATGCAGCGAGTCGTCGTGGCGGTCGACCCATCGGGCGCCAAGAACGAACTCGACAGCGCGCACGACGAGATCGGGATCATGGTTGCGGGGCTCGGGATGGACGGCCGCGGCTACGTGCTGGACGACTGCTCGCTGCTCGGCGGCCCCAATCAATGGGGCAGTGCAGCGGTCGCGGCGTATCATCACTGGCAAGCCGACGCGATCGTGGGCGAGACGAATTTCGGCGGTGCGATGGTCGAGTATGTGATCCAGACCGTCGACGCCAGCGTGCCGTTCAAGGCCGTGACGGCGAGCCGCGGCAAGGCGCAGCGGGCGGAGCCGATTGCCACCCTCTACCAGCGCAAACAGGTCTCGCATGCCGGGCGCTTCGAGAAGCTCGAGGATGAGCTGACCGAGTTCACCGACCAGGGCTACATCGGGGCCAGGTCGCCAAACCGTGCCGACGCTGCAGTCTGGGGGCTCACCGACCTGATGCTGGGGCCGAACGCCGCGGGGTGGCTGGAATACTACCGCGCCCACACCCCGAAGCCACCGCAGGCGCCGGCCGTGCCCGCGATCCCGCAAGAGTCCGTAGTGCCGACGAACCCGGTGGCTGCCCTGCCGGCACGCCCGACCGATCCGCCGCCGCCGCCCGATACCGTGCGGCTGATCGCGAAGGGGCCATACGCGGCCTACTTCGTGCCGGATCCCGCCGGTGGCTCGCAGCGCTTCATGGCCGATGCCACCGGCATGCTGACGGTGCCGGTCGCCTTCGTGCCGGCGCTGGAACGGGCCGGATGCCGGCGCCCGAGCTGACGTGCCGATCAACGCAAGGAAAGACATAATGACTATGCGACAAAGCCTTCGTGAACGCCTTCGTGTCGAGCACTTCAACTGCCTGCCCAACACGCCGGTGCTGCCCCTTGCGGTGTTCGGCTGGGCCGAGTTGCTCCACGAAGGTCTCTGCACGCTGGCGACGACGGCGGTCTGCTGGGATCACAAAGCCATTGTGGCGTTCGTCGATGACGAACCCGTCGGCGTCCTGACCTGGACCGACGCCAACTGGGCGAACGAGATCTGGATCAACTTGGCCTACGTCAGTCCGGAGTACCGCCACCAGGGCATCCATACCGAGATGTTCGACGCCCTCAAGGCGAAGGCCCGTGAACTGAAGCGACCGACGATCTCGAGCGCCACACACGTCAGCAACGACGCGGCTCGAGGGGCCATGCGAGCGCAGGGACGCGAGGAAGTCGGCACCATGCTCACCTATCACGTCCCCGCCCCTGCCGGCGACTGAGCAGCACCAGGGGAGTACCGAGATGGCCGGAGAGAGCGGCAACTTCACGATGACGCCTGCCCCGCTGTTCCAGAGCTCCGTCGAGCGGACTGCCACCAAGCTGGCGAAGCATCTCCGCAAGGCGGCCAAGCACGAGCTGCGCGCCCGCGATCGCCTCGCCAAGGGAGACACCAACATCGCGCCGGCGCCGGATCAGGGCGCCGCGCTGACCAACCTGCAGGCCGCCAGCTTCCACGCCGACGAGGCGACCCGGCATCGCCGCAAGGCGCGGAAATGCCGGAGCGGCGAGGGCATGATCAGCTTGGCGCACGGCGAGGCGCTGGCGCGGCTCCATGACCAGGCCGCGGACTGGCACCAGGCGCAGGCCCGTAGCCTGGCGGTGACCTGAGGGGACCGCGCCAATGTTCGATCATCCCGTCAAGCCGGTCGGCTACGCCCCGCGCACGTTCAACGGCGTCACCATCCGGAAATCCTTCGAGCTCCCGCAAGGCGTCCAGGCGCTGTGGTGCCAGGGCCATCTGCTCGGCGTCTTCCGCATCGGCGAGCAGGTTCCCGGCATCGTCGCCGACACCATCACCCTGCACCCGATCGACTACGAGCTCGCCGTGAAGTCCCACCTCGAGGCCCCGCGCCGGGAACGGCGCCGCGACATGTTCCGCCGCGGCTTCGCGTCGCTGCGCGGCTTCAATCCCGTCAAGCTGATCAAGGATCGCGTCCATGTCTGAAGCCGTTGCCGTCCAGCTGGCCCCGGTTCGTTATCTCGGCACTGTCAAGTGGTTCAGCGACGAGAGGGGCTGGGGCTTCATCACGCCGTACCAGAAGACCCCGGTCCTGGCGGAGCGCGACCTCTTCCTGCACCGCCGCGCCCTGGGCGACCTCGATCCCGGGTTGCTGGTTGACGGCGCCAGGGTCTCCTTTTCGGTTGGCGAGCATCGCGGCCGTCCGACCGCGGTCGCGGTGCGGCTGGAGTCCTGACGGGTGCCTGCCGGCATCAACGATGGCCAGCCCGCGAGCCAGATCGTCACCTCCGATCCGGCGCTGCTGCGGAACCGGCCCACCAACGAGAACTGGCGCCTGACGACGCCGCCGGCCCCGGCGCCGCGGGCTGGATGGCTGCGCCGTGTCGCGCAGGCCGTCCAGTACACGATCTCCGGTGTCACGCCGTCGACCTGGTTCTCGCCGCTGCAGCCACTGCGGCCATTCGCTCCGGAGAGCGCGCGGTCGCGGCAGTTCGACTTCCCGGTTGGCTGGAACCTGAACTACATCCCGCGCTCCCACGAGCCGGTATCGTTCGGGCGGCTCCGCGCGGTGGCACAGAACTGCGTGATCCTGCGGGAGTGCATCCAGACCCGCATTGATCAGATGACCGCGCTGGACTGGCACATTGTGCCGCTCGGCTCTCCCGCCGAACGCCCCGCGCTCAAGAAGAAATACGCCGACGACATCAGGCTGCTGACCAAGTTCTTCGAGTCGCCGGACAAACGGCTCGATTGGTCACAGTGGTTGAGCGGCGTGCTGGACCAGCACTTCGTCTATGACGCTGTCGCGCTCTACAAGCGGCGCAACCGTGGCGGCCAGCTCTACGCGCTTGAGCAGCTTGACGCCGCCAGCATCTCGGTTCTGATCGACGAGAACGGCCGGCCGCCGAAGCCGCCTAACCCCGCGTTCCAGCAGGTCCTGAAGGGGATTCCGGCGGCCGACTACGCCACCTACACGGCTGGCGACCTGATCTACGGCATCAAGAACTGGCGTCCTGACCACGCCTACGGGTACGGCCCATGCGAGCAAGTCCTTGCCTATGCCGAGATGGCGATCGCCCGGCTGCGCGAGCAGATGGCCTTCTACACCCACGGCGATGTCCCGGTCGGAATCATGGAGGCGCCGGTCGGGTTCTCGAATGCCCAGATCACCGAAATCCAGCAGTACTGGGATTCGGTCTTCCTCGGCAACATCGAGCAGCGGCGCCGCCTCTGGTGGGTGCCGGCCGGGACCAAGTACGAGCCGTTCACGAAGGACGTCCTGACCGACGCCTTCGACGAGTGGCTTGCGCGCGTCATCTGCTACGCGATGTCGATTGCGCCGGGGCCGTTCATCAAGGAGCAGAATCGCGCTACCGCGCAGGTCAACCAGGCCCAGGCGTCCGCCGAGGGCCTGCAGCCGACCTCGCAATGGATGCGTCGGTTCGTCAACGGCATCATCCGGGATTGCTTCGGGATCGACTACCTGGGCATCGCCTGGGATGGGGACCGCGAATTCGACCCGATCAAGCAGTCCGTCATCCTGAGCACGGCCGCGACCAAGGGGGCGATCGCGCTGGACGACTGGCGGGAATCGATCGGCCAGGACCCGCTCGGCGGCGCGTTCTCCAAGCCGATGGTCCTGACCGCCGCCGGCTATGTGCCGGTTGACCCGGACGAGCGGGCCGCACTGACGCCGTGTCCGGGTGGACCGATTCCGGCGAACGACGTGCATGCCCCTCCCGGCGGCAAGCTGCCGAAGCCGCCGCGGCCCGGCCGTGACGATGCCGTGGAGCCGGTCCAGCCCGGCACGCGGCCCAGCGGCGCCACCCGCAAGATGGCGGGCTCGGAGGTCATCTCGGTCGAGCGCCCACTTTACAGCGTCTACGAGCTGAGCGAGTGGGCCGATCGCTATGGCATCGGCCTGGTCGAGCGGCCCGCCGTGACGGTCGCGATGATCGTGACGGCCGGGCTGCTGTCGTGGCCGGTCGACCTCATGCTCAGCCCCGAGATGGCGCCGATGATCCTGGTGGAGCCCGGTCAGATCAAGGTAGAGGCGGATGCGACTGGAGTTTGGCTGGCGCTTGAGTCCGATGAGCTGCGGCGCGAGATGGCCGCGTTTGACGGCTGGCTTGGTGACACGCCGCGGATGCTGGTTTCCCTCGACGTTCCGGACGATGTCCCGCCGAACTTCCCCGGCATGCTGCTGTTCGGGTCGCCGGAGTATGGCGACGACGACTCCGGGCTCGCCAAGGTAACCCACGCCGAGGTCGAGGAGGCCGCGGCCGAAACAGCCCGCGACCCGACCGAAGCCCAGCGTGCCTCCGGCAACTACAAGAAGGGCCATATCGAGATCCAAGGCCTCCCGATCGCGATCGAGAACGCCCAGGGTTCGATTCGCGAAAGCCGGCACGACGGCTGGCGCGCCGTGATGCCGACCGAGTACGGCTACATCGAGGACACGAAAGACGCCGACGGCGAGCCGGTCGATGTCTTTCTCGGACCGGATCCCGAAAGCGCCACCGTCTTCATCATCGATCAGGTGAAGGAAGATGGATCATTCGACGAGCACAAGACATTCATCGGCTACCACCACTGGTCCGAGGCGCAGCACGATTTCATCGCCGCGTACCGGAACGCCGACACTCGCGGACCGGCACACCCCGGGCACCACTTCATCGGCTCGGTCCACGAATGGACCATGGCCCGGTTTAAGGAATGGCTGAAGAGCGGCAAGACCACGACTCCGATCTCGCCGGACGCGATGCGGAAGATGGAGGCAGCCGAAGGCGGCCCCGTCCCTTTCATCGCCACGACTGGTTCCGGTACTGATCCGCTCAGCAAGGCGGCGGCGCATCGCCTGCCGCCGGTGCGGCAGCCCCGAGATGCCGAGGTCCAGGCGATCGCCGACAAGGTCCACCGTGTCCTGACGGCGCTCCGCAACGAGGTTCTGAACGAGATCGGCGACCAGCTCGGCAAGGATGCAGCCAGCGCTGGTGCGCGGGCCAATACCGCTACGTCGCAGATCAGCCTGGACGCGCTCAAGAAGCTGATCGAGATCGAGCCCGATCTCGGCCGGATCGCGGTCCAGGCCGGCAAGGCAGCGGCCGAGGCCGCCGTGGAGGCCGTGGCGCCGGAACAGCATGACGACTCCGCGGTCTTCGACGCCGTGGACGAAAAGGCGCTCGACCACGCCCGCCGGCGCGCCGCCGAGATGGTCGGGATGCGGTACGACGAGGACGGCAACCTGGTGCCGGCCAAACGAGCCGCGATGCGGATCGACGACACGACGCGCGAGATGCTGCGCGGCACGCTGGCCCAGGCGTACGAGGATGGCCTTTCAGCGGCCCAGACGCGCGATCTGCTGAGCGAGGACTATGCGTTCTCGCTGGCCCGTTCGCTGACCATCGCAAGGACCGAGGCAGCCGATGCCAGCATGGCCGGAGCCATGACGGGCTACCGCGAGGCCGCCAAGGAGTACGGGGCCAAGATGAAGAAGTCCTGGCTGGTGGGCGATGACCCTTGCGAAATCTGCCAAGCCAACGCGGACCAGGGGGAAATCGACATGGACGACACGTTCCAGTCTGGTGATGACGCGCCCCCGGCGCATCCCAACGACCGCTGCGACATCGCGGTGACGATCGTCGAGGACGGCGGCGACCAAGGCAGCGAGAGCGAAGAGTAATCGATATGTCTGGTGCAGTCTCGACCTCCGCAGGTGGCGTCACGCCCGTTCTGTTCGCGCCGATATGCAAGATCGACGAAGAGCAGCGCATGGTCTTCGGGTACGCGACGACGCCAACCCGCGACCAGAGCGGCGAGGTCATAACGCTCGACGCGGTCAAGAAAGCTCTTCCGGAATATCTTGACTGGGGTTGCGTGCGCCAAATGCACCAGCCGTCCGCAGTTGGGACAGCGGTCGAAGCGACGATCGACGGCAAAGGTCTGTGGTTTGGCGCCTATGTCCAGGACGATCAGGCGTGGGCGAAATGCAAGCCGACAAAGCTTGCTGATGGAACCGAGCTGCCGGCCGTCTACAAAGGATTTTCGGTTGGCGGCCGCATCACGGATCGCGACCCGGACGACAAGCGCACGGTGACCGGCATCGACCTGGTCGAAATCTCGCTTGTCGATCGGCCATGTAACCCTGACGCTCGGATCGATATCGTCAAGGCGGACGGTGCCGCCCCCGCGGAACCGCTGGCGAAGTTCCTGGGCTGCGGCCCGGAGCCGCTCGGGAAGGCCGGCCACCGCCTCTATGGCGGCACCTTCGCGACCCGTGACGCGCTGCGCCAGGAGGTGCTGACCCACGCCGCCGAGCACGACGCCGCGGCCGAAAAGGCCGAGCAGGCCGCCACGCATCACCGCACCCGCCGCGCCGCCGCCGAAACCGGGGCCGACGCCGTGGGGATCACGGTTCACAGCCATCTGGCCGACGCCAACGCCGCGCTGGCCGAACACCACCGCAACGCCGCCCGCAACTATCGCCGGCTGGCGGCCTCGCTGGCGTCCGGCGGTTCCAAGGAGGTTCAAATGCCTGACAACATCCTCGCCGAGGCCGAGGCCGCACTCGCCAAGATGACGGCGGCGATCAGCTCGGCCAACATCGAGGGCATCACCGCGCTGACCGAGATCCAGGCCGCGCATGGCAGGGCTGTCGAGGAGGACGCCGCGGCCATCGCGGCCATCGCGGCCGCCACACAGGCCCGCGCCACCGCCAACGCGAAGCGCGCCGACGGCGACAAGGACCAGGCCAAGCACGCCGACGCCGAGGCCGAGGCGCACGAGACCGCGGCCCAGCATCACCACGACGCCGCCCAGAGCTACCACGATCTCGTGGCGGAGCGGATCAAGACGGTGCCGTCGGACTCCGCGCACGGCGCCAACGAGGACGGCAATCTCGGCAAGGCGGCCGGCGGCGCTCGTATCGCGCTGTGCAAGGCCGCGGCCGATCACTGCACCGCCCACGCCGAGAAGTGCGGGAAGGCAGCCGGCGAGTACGACGCTTTCGCCGAACGGGCCAAGACCGACAGCCGCACCGAGGACGCCGCAGGCCATGCGAAGTTCGCCGGTACGCTGCGCCAGGTCGCGGATGCCCGCAAGGCGATGGCGAAGAGCTTCACCGATGCGGGGCTTCCGGATCTGGCGCAGCCGACGCAGAAGCGTGCCGTGAAGCCGCTCGCCAAGCTGACGAAGTCGGCCGACGGGACGTGGCTCGACAAGCACGGCGTGTACTTCGGCAAGCGCGACTTCACGGACAAGCAGCGCCAGGATGCGGCCGACGCTGGCCACGCCATGGAGGACGGCAGCTTCCCGATCGAGACCGAGGCCGATCTGGAGGACGCCGTCTCGGCGTTCGGCCGCGCCAAGGACAAGGACAAGGCGAAGGCCCACATCACCGCCCAGGCCAAGCGCCTGAAGGCCACCGACAAGCTGCCCGAGGACTGGCCCGGCAGCACCAAGAAGAAGGGCGGCACGGCGACCAAGGGTGCCGGCGTGACGGTCGATCAGGCCCATCCCGAGCCGCATCCCCAGCAGGATAACGCGGTGCTTCCTACCGGCGAGAGCGAGGCAGACCGACGCGCGCGCAAGCTCGCCAAGGCGGCCCGGAAGGCCAAGAAGCTGGCCAAGGCCGCGCGCTGGGTGGCCAGGGCCGATCGGCTTGTCAAGGTGCGGGCTGCGCAAGGTCAGTCGCAGCCGCTGGCCAAGGCTGCCAAGACCTGCCCGGCCTGCCATGCCGAGATCAAGGATGGCGACACCAAGTGCGCGGCCTGCGGCGGCGCCCTCACCAAGGCGGCGACGATGCACAAGAGCATGGGCTTCATCGCGTCTCTGGCCAGCACCCTGACTGGTATCCGATCGCTGCAGCACGACTATCAGCGCGAGCAGTCCGCCGAGGGCGACACCGATCCAGACGCCGTCAAGCTGGTCGAGCAGCTTCACGAATGGCTGGCGTCCGGCATCAAGCTCCTGGAAGACGTCGTGGCCCGCGAGGCGACGGAGTTCGGCGAGGGCAAGGACGTCGAGCGCATCTGGACCGGCGACAGTAATGGCCCTCAGTACGTCACGCTCGCGGCCCCGACCTGGATGCGCGATCTCGCCGGCGTGCTGCGGGCCAGGGCCGAAAAGCCGGTCCCGAAGGACGTCCGCAAGCTCCGCAAGGCGCTGGCCGATTCGCTCGACAAGGCAGCGCCCGAGATGGAGCGCCTCGCGACGGCAGATCGTCCCACGGCAACCGGTACTGGTTCCGGCAGCCAGGCGCCTGCTGCCACGACCACGACCGATCCGCGATCCGAGAAGCTACTTCGCAGTATCGTGGGCCAGGTCGCGCCGCTGGTGAAGGCGACCCAGGACATGCGGGCCAGCCTGACCACGGCCAACGTCGAGATCGCTACGCTCAAGAGCAAGATCGCCAAGCTCGAGGGCGAGCCCGTGGTGACGCCGCTCCGGCACGCCTCGCGGCCGGCCGGCAGCGCCGTCACCAAGACCGCGGACGGCGGCGCGATCAGCGCCGGTGGTGGTGCCACGGATCCCGCTCCGCAGTCGGCGCTGCTGCAGAAGGTGCTCGCGGTTCCGGCCGGCCCGGAACGCGCCGACGCGTTGCTGCGCGAAGCCTACCTGTCGACATCGAAATAGCTTCAGGCGCCAGCCTTCTTGTCCCACGCCGCGCGGTCGTGCTGGCGCACGCCCCGGCATTTGTCGGATCCGCTGACGCCTGAGCGGCGGCGGTCATAGAGGAGTCTCGAATGGCAACCCGCGTCGTCCAGCCCCGGGATGCGGTGATCGACCGCTTCCAGGCGACCATCAATGGCACGTCGGCCCCGGACAAGAACCGCATCGGCTACATGTCCCGCAAACGCGCCGCCCATACGCTCGATCTCTTCAAGGCGTCGTTCGGCAACCCGATGACCGACGACCAGATGTCGGACTCGCTGCGCAAGAGCGTGTCGGTCGCAACCGGCCTCACCTACTACGATCTGCGGGCCCCGGCCATGAACCTGTTCCCGACCGTGACGCCGATCCGCAACAGCCTCGCCAGGATGCAGCGCGAGCATCCCGGCGAAGCCGCGCACTGGAAGGCGGTCGTGAACACGATCGGCTCCGGCCAGCCCTTCATGGGGTGGGTCCAGGAAGGCCGGCGCAGCGCCTCGATGTCCTACGTGACGTCCAACAAGTCCCTGTCCTACATGACGCTGGGCGAGGAAGACAGCATCACCGAGGAAGCCCGCTTCGCGGCCGATGGCTTCGAGGACGAGGATGCCCTCGTGCAGCTCCGGCTGCTGCTGCGTACCTTCATCAAGGAGGAGGCCGGGCTGATCGGCGGCGACAACTCCCTGCCGCTCGGCACTCCGTCCGCCCCGACCCTTGGCGCCTCCGGCTCCACGGCAACCCTTCCGGCCGGCACGTACAGCGTCATCGTGGTCGCGCTGACCCAGGAAGGCTACCTGAACTCCTCGCTCAGCGGCGGCATCGCGCAGGCGCTGACGATCACCGGCAACGATGCCCGCACCTATGTCCTGAACGGCGGCTCCTCGAACAAGTCGCCGAACACGACGCAGCCCATCACCCTGGGCCAGGCGCTGACCGGCGCCGAGACGCCGGTCACGGGTGCCGTCGCCTATGCCTGGTTCGTCGGCGTGGCCGGTCAGGAGACCCTGCAGGCCATCACCACGATCAACAGCGTCGTGTTCTCGGCGCCGCTGACCTCCGGCCTGCAGCCCGCCGCCGCCATCACCGCGGACTGCAGCACGAACCAGAGCTACGCCTTCGACGGCTTGCTGACCTGGGCGTTCAACCCGTCCAGCGGCGCCTACGTCAACACGCTCCCGACCGGTACGGCCGGCACCGGCACTTTCCTGACCAGCTCGGGCGCCGGCGGTGTCAACGAGATCGACACCATGAACAAGGCGATGTGGGACAACTCTCGCCTCAGCGCCACCGTGATCTACGTCAATAGCCAGGAACAAAAGAACATCACGGCGAAGACGCTGAACGGCGCCTCGGCCCCACTGCTGCGCTACAACCAGGAAGTCGATGCCGAGGGTGGTGCCGAATACAAGGTCACGGCCGGCGGTGTCGTCAGCTACTACTTCAACCCCTACACCCCGGACGGCGGCGTCAAGATTCCGATCAAGATCCATCCCAACCTGGCGGCCGGGACACTCCTCGGCTGGGCCGAGCATCTGCCGCCATGGTACGTGTCGAACGCCGTGCCGGAGTGCGCTGTCGTGCAGACCCGGCAGGATTACTACAGCGAAATCTGGCCGAAGGTTTCGCGCGAGCAGTATTACGGCTGCTACTCGCAAGAAGTTCTTGCCGTTTACGTGCCGTTCGCCATGGGCCTCCTGACCAACGTCGGCAACGGCTGACCTCTCCGCAACATCGGCGGCCCCGGAACGATGCCGGGGCCGCCGACCCAACACCACTGAAGGCGGAGATGCTTCGCTTCATCAGGCGCCTTTGGCTATCCAACAAGGGAATTCCCCACAAAATGCAGATCCGTGTTGCTCCGCCGGCGCCAGGCGCCAGCATGTCCTTCGCGGTGGGCAAGCCCGACAAGTACGGAGCCGTGATGGTGGACCAGCGGATGCTGGAGCACGCCCTGGCCCACGGCTGGCGGGTCGAGCACGAGCCGCCCGACGAAGCTCCGGGCGCAAATGACGCCGCGACTCCGGAGTCCGGCGCCGACAAACGCGGCGGGAAGCAAGCTCGCCGGTCATAGGGCGCAGCCACCATGGCCACTACCCGAGACCTCGCCGACCTGGCGAGCCTGAAAGCCTACATGGTGCCGCTCGCGGAGACGACGCGCGGCGACGTCGTGCTGGCCCGCATCCTGACCAGCGTGTCGCGCGGGATCGAGCAGTACCTGAGCCGCCACCTCGTCGCCGAGAGCTACACCGAGCTGCGGCACGGCAACGGCCTGGAGTCGATGCGCACCAAGAACTGGCCGATCATCTCCGTCGCGGCAGTCACGATCAACGGCCACACCGTCACGCCGGCGCAGGGACCCACGGGGCCCGGGTACATCAACGACGAGCAGTTCATCTACCTCCGGCCCGGCGGCGTTCCCGGCGGTGGCGGTGGCCGCTTCGCCCCTGGGATCAAGAACGTCGCGCTGTCCTACGCGGCCGGGTATCTGACGCCCGGGCAGGTTGCGCTGGCTGGCCTGCCGGAATGGACGGCCGAGAAGCCGACCGCCCCAGGGGCGCAAATTCTGCCCGGGAACGGCTGCGTCTACACGGCCAGCGGCGAGGGTGCCACCGGGGCAACCGCTCCGGCATGGCCGACCACGATCGGCGCCGCCGTCGTGGACGGGCTGATCACCTGGCGCTGCACCGCGGCCTATGTGGCGCCGCCGGCTGGCGCCGAGCCGCTGCCCGATGACATCGTCGTGGCTTGCCTGGAACTGACCAGCTACGCCGCCACGATGCGGACCCGCATGGGCGATACCTCGGTCGGTGAAGGGCCGCAGCGGGTGAGCTTTATGCTCAAGAACATGCACCCCCGCACCAAGGAAGCGCTGGATCTGCATCGCGCCGTGGTGCCGATCGCCGACGTCGTGATGCCGGGCGCCGCCGGCGCAGGACGGTGGTGAGATGCCGCTCGACATCACCGTCACCGAGAACACCATCGCGGCGAAGATCAACCTTATCACGCCGGCGGTCATGAATGCCGCGGCGCGCGAGATATCGCTCGTCACCATCATGCTGGTGGGACACATCAAGTCGGTGACGCTGCCGAAGTCCGGCCTGGAGCGCCGCACTGGCGCACTGAGCCGCAGCATCGTGCCGGGCAAGGTGGAACGCGGGGCCGCCAGCGTGACGGGCCGCGTTCTGGCGGGCCAGGGGCTTCCTTATGCCCGCATCCACGAGTACGGCGGCGAGATCAAGCCGGTCCACGGGCAGTTCCTCGCCATCCCGCTCGATGCCGTTAAGACGCAAGCCGGCGTGGCGCGATTCGGCCCGCGGCAGGCTGAGAGCCAAGGCTGGAAGACGTTCTTCGCCGGTGGCGCCATCATGGGCAAGCAGCCCGGTGACGCGGAGGCGACTCCGTTGTTTGCGCTCAAGCGCAGCGTCACGATGCCGGCCCGGCCATATTTCGCACCCGGCATCCGGGACAAGAAAACCGAGGTCCAGAACGCGCTGGCGCGCGCGCTCGGCGCCGCCATCGAAAAGCTCTGACGCGTCACTACCGAGACAAGCCGGAGCGGCACGGGTTGGCAGCCCAGACCAGAGTCCGGACGAAAGGTGCCGGGCACGAGCCGTCCCGCCAAGGCGGCGCCCGGCACCCCAGAATAGGCAGGTCAGATGTCGTCCCTGGGCCGCGAGGCCATCTACAGCGCGTTCTTTGAGCAGCTCCGCACCATGCTGCTGGCCCCGGCCGGGTCATTCGGCTACGCGGGCCGCCGCATGATCAATCTCGGGAAACTGCCGGCCGAGCAGTACCCGGCCTTCTTCTTCGTCGAGCTTGGCGAGGAGTATGACCGCGGCCAGCGTTTCGCGCCCGCCAAGGTGACCTTGAGGGCGCAAGGCATCATCCAGACCCTGCATGGCCAGATCGAGGATGATTCTGCCGTCGCGGACCTGAACAACCTTGCCGACGCGGTCGAGCATGCCGTCCAGATCGCGTGCGGCCGAACGGCGCAAAACACACTCGATGATCTCGTACAAGAGGCATGGATCAACGGCAGGCAAGTCACGACCCCGGCCACCATGCAGAACCGGTGGAGCGAGCAGATCCTCGGCATCGAGATGGTGCTGCCGCATTCGAGGTAATGTCGATGTCTGACAACGTGCCGACCTACGGTAGCCTCCCGGTCGAGATCGACCCTGTTGCTTGGTTCGGACGCCGATACACGCCGCCCTCGCCGATGGACGTCGGGGCGATCCAGGATCAGATCGCCGGGCAGCTTCGCAGCTTCCTGGCAAAGGCAAACCTCGCCTCGATCGGCGTCTACGAGTTTCCCAACTACGATCTCGACAAGTGGTGGGCCAGCAAGTCGATCGCGTTCCTGCTGGTGGCGTATTCGAGCACGCGCCTAGGCCAGCCCATCAACTCCACCGCGATGCTGCAGGAACGCACCATCGAGTTCGAGATCCACATCTTGGCGCGCACGACTGCATGGGCGTTGCTTGGACCAGGATCCGTCTTCGCGCTGAATGATGCCGTCGAGGCGGCGCTGACCGGCTTCCGACCGACGGGATGCCGGAACGCCTACTTCACCGACGAGCGCTACACCCAGCAGGATCCCGAAGGTAAGGTCTGGGACTACCGGATGACGCTCAACGTCGTGACGCTGCGGCCCCAGCAGGCACCCGAGATGCTGCTGGCGAACCTGAAGCAGATCACCGATCTGGTCTCGACATTCGCCGGCGCGGTCACGGCAACCATGACGATCGCGCAAGATGGCACGCTGACACTTCCGCCGAACACCATCGTGGTCTCGGTGATGGCTCCGGCCACCGAGGCGGCTCCAGGAGGCGTGCCGGCGCGCCTGGATCGCGATTACAATTTTGCCGCCGTGGTCGGGACTTTCAGCATCGTGCCGTCCGGCATCCTGGCGCCGGACATGACGGTGCAGATCACCACGGCGCCAGTCCTCGATACCGTCACGGCTCCCTGATCAACGCCACCCCTCGACCGATGAGCGCCGCGCTTTGCCGCGGCGTCGGGCAATCCGCGTAGCTGCGGCAGACAGAAATCGGAGGCTCCGATGAGCTTTTTCCATGGCATCACGATCACCGAGACGCTGGCCGGTGGCGTGTCGATCCAGTCCGTCAAGGCTGCGGTCATCGGCCTGGTCGGGTCGGCGCCAAGCTGGGACGTCCAGTCCGGCACCCCGCCCGCCCCCAACCAGCCCTTCCTGGTCAACAGCAAGTCGGCCCAGAGCATGTTGGGGCCGATGATCGAGGGCTACTCGATCCCGTACGCGCTGCAGCACATCCTCGACCAGGCCGGCGCCAAGGGCGTTGGTCAGGTCATCGCCGTCAACGTCTTCAATCCGCTGATCCACAACACCCAGGTCAGTGGTCAGACGCTCGCGATGCCGGCCAGCGGGACCCAGTACGTCAGCGTCGGCCACATGGGCCTGATCGGCCCCGGACTGCCCAACACGCCGCTCAGCACCGCGGCCGTCGATGTCGTCGCGACACCGGGTGGCCAGACGAACCACAGCTATGCCCACGGCGACACCGTGACGCTCGCGGGCGGGACCCCCAGCACCTCCATGATCCCGGCGACGGTCCTGACGGTAGCGTCCACGCAGATCGTCTCGCTCGGCCTCAACGCCCCGGGCGGCGCCGCCACCCACAGCTATGCGCCGGGCGCCGGGATCGTGCTCGCGGGCGGGACCTCGACGGTCGCGGGCCAGGTCACGGTCGATACCACTCAGGTCGTGTCCGCCACCATAGCGGCGGGCGGCACCGGTGGCACCAACGGCACCCAGACCGTCACGGGCACGACCGGCTCCGGCACGAAGTTCCAGGCCAGCGTGACCGTTTCCGGTGGCGCCATCACGGCGGTCGGGTCCATCTCGGTGGCCGGCGCCTATACGGTCAACCCGACCACGTTGACCGACGAGCCGGTGACCGGTGCGGGCCTGACCGGCGCCGCACTGTCGCTGGTCATGGGCGTCAACACCTTCTCGGTCGTCAATCCGGGCAAATACACGGCCAACAGCGCCACCTTCACGCAGGCCAGCAGCAGCGGCGCGGGGACGGGCGCTACCTTCAACGCCGCCGTATTCGGCATCCTGGCCGCTACCGTGTCGACCGCCGGCTCCTACACGGCAGTGCCAGCCAATCCGGTTGCGCAGGCCAGCAGCAGCGGCGCGGGGACGGGCGCTACCTTCAACATGACCTGGGCCGGCCCCCCCAGCACCGTCGTGGTGAAGGCGGCCGGCGGATCGCCGACCTACGTCGAGAACACCGACTATACGGTCGATTACGTCAACGGCCTGATCTATGCCGAGTCCGGCGGTGCCATCGCGCCGAGCCTGGCCCTCTCGGTTTCGTACGCGTACTGCGATCCCTCGCAAGTCCAAGACTCCGACCTGATCGGGGCCGTGACGGGCGGCCAATACACGGGCATGCAGGCGTGGCAGCTCGCAATGAGCAAGTTCGGCTTCACGCCGCGGATCCTGATCGCGCCCGGTTATGCCGGCAACGCCGGCTCGCAGGATCGGCCCGTAGCGTCCGCCCTGGAGGTGATTGCCAACACGCTGCGCGGGATCTCGCTCGATGATTCCGCGCCCAATGTCAGTGTCGCGACAGCGCTGGCAAGTCGTTCGGACACGACCACAGCCTTCGGGATCACGGATTATCGGGTCGGCCACTGCTTCCCGTGCGAGAAATTCGAGGATCTGGGTATCGATCCGACCGCCACGATGATCAACGCCGCGGGCGTGGTCGTGAATCCCGTGGTCGACGCCACGGCCGAGGCCCCGTATTCCGCCCTCGTGGCTGGGGCCTGGTCGTCCAGGATCGTCAACAATGGGTTCTGGTACTCGCCCAGCAACACCGTGCTGACCGATCCGACCGGCCCCGACGTGCCGATCTACATGTCCGCGACCGATCAGGACAGCGACACCAACAACCTGAACGCGGCCGGGATCATCACAGTCTTCAACGCCTTCGCGACCGGCTTGCGGACCTGGGGCAACCGGTCGTCCGCATACCCGACCTACACCGACGCCAGGACATTCCTGGCCGTCCGGATGGTGCTCGACGTCATCGAGGTATCGATCCAGCAGGCCAGCCTGCAGTTCGTCGATCTGCCGATCACCAGCGGCTTGATCAACTCGGTGCTGGGCTCGGTGAACGCCTATCTGCGCGACGTCATCCGGCAGGGCGGCCTGCTGCCGGGCTCCAAGATCTCGTTCAACTCGGGCGATAACCCCGCGACCCAGCTCGCGGCCGGCATCATCGTCTTCGCGATCAACCTGATGCCGCCGCCCCCCGCCGAGGACATCACCTACAACTTCACGGTCGACACCTCGCTGCTGAACAGCCTGACGTCCTCGCAGTCCTCCACGTAACGCGCCAAGGAACGGTGGCACCCCGGCGCCACGCAACCCAGACATAGGAGAGTACGGTGGCGCAGCTCATTTCTGTGACCACGCTGTGGAACTGCAACGTGCTGCTGAACGGTACAGACCTGCTCGGCCGAATGGCGGAGTTCAAGATCCCACAGCCAAAGCGTGTCATGGTCGATTACAAGTCGCTCGGCATGGCCGGCCAGATCGAGGTGCCGGTCGGGTTCGAGAAGCTCGAGACGACCCTGAAGTGGACGTCATTCGATGCCGATGTCCTGACCAACATCAACAACACCAATGGCATGACGGCCCTCACGTTCATGGCCGACGCACAGGTCATCGCGTCAACGGGGCTGATCCAGGATCTGCCGGTCTCCGGCAACATGACCGTGATCTTCAAGGACCCCGGGCCGATCGACCTCAAGGCGCAGGCCAACGCCGAGTACAGCAGCGTCGCGTCGGTCTACCACATCGACTACTCGCTCGCCGGCCAGCAGATCCTGCTCTTCGACTCGCTCTCGAATCAATACGTCGTCAATGGCGTCGATCAGCTCGCACAGTATCGCGCGAACCTCGGCGCCTGATCAGCAACACAAGGAAACTCCGCCATGATGGTTGAAGTCCCCGATCCCACGGTCCCGACCACAAGGGTGCCGCTATCGCGCGGCCGTGTCGCGGTGATCCGCCAAGCCACCGGTGACGACAGCATCCAGGCCCTCAAGTCCGCCCCTGCCGATGCCTCATCGGTTGAGCAGTACTATGCGCTGACGGCCCGCTGCGTCGCGATCGACGGCGTCCAGATGACCTACGACACATTCCGGCGCCTGCCGCTTGGAGTCATCACCCGGATCAGCAAGGTGTTCCAGAAGCTGAATGAAGACGACTCCCCCATGGAGGCTCCCGAGCCCCAAGCCGCGCCCTCCTCGGGAGTCTAGTGCGGGCCAACATCCAGCCCAGTGAGTTGAGCCGCATGACGATCGGCGACATCTTCTTCTGGGCCGAGGCACTGCGGGACTGCGAAGCCAAACCAGGCACCCCCCATGGCTGACGAAAGCAATGCCGGCGTCCTGCAGTTCCTCGTCGAACTCCGGGACAAGTTCAGTGGGCCACTGAACGAGATCAAGGAGCATGCCGAGGGATTCAAGGAATCGGTCGGCAGGATCGGCAAGGCGGCCGCGGCGGCGTTCGTCGGCTACGAGGTGCTGGAGCACGTCATCGGGCCAGCCGAGGAAATGCAGCAGGCGCAGGTGCGGCTCGCACAGGCGACCGGCGCGACGGCCGACCAGCTCAAGGAGGCGCAGGAACAGGCAGATAGCCTTTCCACCACCTATGCCCGCAGCGCCGAGGACATCACGGCCGCCCAGACCGCGATGTCCAAGTACACGGGCTCGCTCGACGCCGCGAAAGAGACCATGGCCACGACGGCGCAGTTCGCCAACGTGATCGGCACCTCGGCCGAGGGAGCTTCCAAGATCCTTGGCCCCGCCATGGAGACCATGGGCGACCAGGCCAAGCCAGTCGCCGAACGGATGCAGGACGTCGCCGACAAGATCACCGCGATGGTGAAGGCGATGCCCAACGTCGGGGGCGCCCAGCAGATGGCGCGCGAGCTCGCCAACACCGCCGGTACCGCGAAGCAACTCGGCCTCAACATCGATCAGTCGCTGGCGGCGGTCGAGACGTTGAGCAAGTCCGGTGCCGCGCGCAACGCCGGCGTGAGTTTCGGCACGCTCGCGGAGGCGATGCTCAAGGCCGGCAAGGACGGCGTCCCGGCAATCCGCGAGGCGGGGTTCGCGCTCTATCACTTCCGCGACGGCACGATCGATCTGACCACGACGATTGAGCATCTGCACGATCGCGGCCCGGCCGCCCTGGAGGCGTTTGAAAAGAAGCTCGGGCCGTCCGGCAGGCTCCTGGCCCTGATGGTCGATCATGTCGGGGACATCACCAAGGGCACGCAGGACCTGGCGAACGCTGCGGGCTCGACTGCCGCCGAAGCAGCGAAGCAACAGGAAACCCTCGCGGCACAGCTCGCCAACCTCCATAACGCCGTGACGGACCTGGCGGTCGCGTTCGGGACGCCGCTGCTGGCTCCGATCGCCGACTTCGCCCACGGCCTGACCGACGTGCTCGGGGCAGTGCGGCAGTTCGCGGAGGAGCACCCTCACATCACCGAGTTCGCATCCGCGATCGCGGGTCTCGCATCGGGCGCCATCGCGCTCGGGGGCGCCTTCTACATCGTCCACTCGTCCCTCGTGGCGGTGAAGGCGGGCATGATGGCCGTCAAAGTCGCGATGACCGCGAACCCGATCGGGTTGCTGGTAACGGCCATCGCGGTTGCGGCTTTCGAGATCTACGAACATTGGGACAAGATCAAGCAATGGTTCGCGGAAGGCGTGGCCTGGTGCCGGGAGCACATCGAGGGGATCAGGACCGCGCTCGCGATCATGACCGGCGGCATCAGCGAGGCCGCGATCGCGATCTACAACCACTGGGAGGACATCAAGCGGTACTTCTCCGAGGCCGTGGACTGGATCAGGAACCATATGGCGATCGTGGCCGCCATCGCGGGGCCGTTCGGTTGGCTCGTCGATGCCGCGGTCCTGGTCTACGACCACTGGCAGGATATCAAGCGCTACTTCGCTGAAGCCGCGACGGCGATCGTCGGGGCATGGCAACCCGTTTCGGACTTCTTCAAGACCATGTGGGACGCCGTGGTCGGGGTCTTCCAGGCCGCGTGGGACAAGATCAGACCCGTCATCGAAGATGTCCGGCAAGCGGCCGAGTGGATGGACAACAAGGTCAAGGCCATCTCGGAAGCCGCCAAGAGCGTCAAGAGCGCGGTGAGCGGGGCCGCGTCCTCGGCTGACGGGGCCGTCACCGGCGCGGCGCGGTCCGTGCTGCCCACCTGGGCCGGCGGCACTCCGGCGGCCTCGCCGGCGCCGGTATCTGCCACGGTGAACAACTCGGTCAGCGCGCCGGCGAACATCACGATCAACCAGACCGTGACCGGCGCGACGGCCCCGCAGGCTGCTGCGGCGGCTGTGGCCGACGTGCACCGGAGCCTGATGCAGAGACTCAATCCGACTTCGGCCGACGAAGATGCGCGGCTGAACTTCGGCGACAGCCGCTTCAGCCCCGCCTACTGATCGCAGGGGAACCGGCAGATGTTCGGCGCATTCGGCGGTATCGGGTTCACAGTTCTGGGCGGCCCGGACAAGCTGTCGTTTGAGGACGAGTCTCACTATGCCAAGATCGACGTCATCAAGGGCCCGCCCGTTCTGCAGTGGATTTTCGATGACCTGACCAGGATCGAGCTTGGCATCTATCTGCACCAGATGTGGTGCGATCCCACGTCCGCGATCGCCGACCTGCAGCAGCAGCGGACCCTGCATCAGCCCGCGCCCATGGTGATCGGGGTCGAGAACAAGGGCAACTACGTGATCACCAACCTGCGGCAGCGGGACGTCTGGCGGGCCGATGACGGCACCCTGATCGCGGCGCGATGCGAACTGTCGCTGCTGCAATGGGCCGGTACGCTGCCGGCCTCGGCTCCCACCGTCCAGACCAACGCCAACGCACTCGGAACCACGACGGCCGGCCCTGGTGCAACCCCGCTCCAGGCGCCAGCGCCCGCGTCGGCCCCGGTGGCCGGAGACTTCGCGGACGCGCCACTGTCCACAGCCACGAGGTCGGCATGACCACACCCATGACGGCGGCCGAGTTCGCCCTCGCCTACGGGCTGCTGCCAGCATCCGGCACGCCGGCGCCCGCGGCCCCGAACGCCGTCTACACGACCGGCCTGAATGAGCGATGGGACACCGTGGCGTGGAAGCTCTACGGCGATCCGACGCAGATCAACGTCCTGGTGATGGCCAACCCGGCCGTCCCGATCGTCTGCCAGATCCCGCAGGGCACCGTGATCCAGGGCGGAATTCTGCCGCCGCCAGCGGCGCCGGCCAGCACGACGCCTTGGGGCTAGGCCCCGCGCCCGCCGACGCCTCAGCTTCAGAAACGCCTTCCCCCTCCCCTCAGATCCAGGAGACCACGATGCGCTTCCGCTTCCGCTTCCCCGCAGTGCTGAAACTCGCCGCCGCCGCGGTCCTGATTGGCTGCCTCGGCGGTGCCGTGGCGACGCAGGCACAGTCGCCCGCGACCGGGCAGCTGCGCGCCGTCATCTACCAGACCCCGCCGACCACCGCCAACACGGTGGGCATCGGGCTTGCCGGTAACAACGGCGTCACCAGCCCCGCCGCGCTCGCCGGCCAGGCGTTCGGCACCACGACCTCCGCCCCGGCCCACCTGGTCTCGGCCCAGAGCGCGGCCCCGACCCTGTCGAGCTGTGGCACCTCGCCCTCGATCGCCGGCACCGACACCGCCGGGATCGTGACCATGGGAACTTCCGCGACCGGCTGCGTCATCACCTTCGCCCAGCCCTACAACGCGGCCCCGTACTGCGTGGTGAGCTGGATCGCTACTCCGCTGGCCTCGCAGAGCTACGTGACCTCGGCGACCGCCATCTCGACGACCCAGACGTCCGCAAACGGCAACAAGCTGCAGTACGTCTGCATCGCGCAGAGCGGCGGCTGATCGCATGAGCGGCGCCGGGATATCCCTCGCGCTGCCGGTGCCGGACTGGCGCGTGCTGTACAACGGAACCGACATCACGCGCCGGCTCGCCACCTTCCTGAGCGAGATCACCTACGAGGAGGCCGTCGGCAAGCAGGCCAACTCGATCGAGATCGTGCTGACCGATGCCCTGCAGCAGATGCAGGCCAATCCGCCCACCATCACGGATACGATCGACCTCTCGCTCGGTTACGCCGGCAGCGCCCTGAAGTCTGTCGGGACGTTCCAGATCGATGAGTTTGGCCTCAAGGGGCCGCCCGACCAGTTCCACATCAAAGCTATCCAGGCCGGCCTCACGCAGGCGCTCCGCACCCCGAATAGTGCCGCCTATGAGGGCCAGACCCTGTTGCAGATCGCCGGCACGGTGGCGGCCCGGCACGGCTTCACGGTGGTTGGCGATGCCGTCGATCCGAATGTCCCCTACGGGCGCGTCACCCAGGCGCTGGAACCCGATCTTGCCTTCCTGCATCGTCTCGCCAGCACGCACAACTACGAGTTCAATGTGCGGGACAACAAGCTGGTCTTCTACAGCCACCCGGCACTGGAAGCGGTGGCGCCGGTCGGGACGATTTCCCGCACGGGAGTGATCAACTTCGACTTCAAGAACCAGACGCTCGGCCGGCAGACCTACAAGGCCGCGCAGGTCAGCTATTTCGATCCCGCGACCAAGGCGCTGGTGACCGGCNNGACGGTGGAGCGGGTCGAGAACGGCCAGCAGGCGCAACTGCGCGCGCAAGCCTACTTGCACGAGCACAACGCGAGCAAGGTCACGGGCGAGATCTCGTTGCCTGGAACCATGACTTATCGGGCCGGCATGACAGTGAACGTCTCGGGCTTCGGTACGTACGACAGCAGCACTTACATGATTGAGCGAGCCAAACACCGGCTCGCCACCCAGGGGTGGGTCACGGCGCTGTCGCTGCATATCGTGGTGACCGGCACGGCGGCCCAGACCGTCGGGGCGGACATTACCGAGGCCGCATCTTCGCCGGGCGTAACGCCGGGGACCTGAGCGATGGCAGATAAATACTGGGCACAATCGCGGAACGTCACGTTCCGAAGCGGCATCGTGAGCGCGCTCGGGACGGCCCAGTACAAAGGATTCGTGCGCGTCCGGTTCCCGGATCGCGACAACATCGAGAGCGGGTGGCTCCAGGTCCTGACCCGTGGCACCCAGGGCACGAAGCACTGGCACATACCGGAGATCGGCGCGCAGGTGAAGTGCTCGCTCGACGAGCACGACGAGAACGGCAGCATCGACGGCGAGCTGTGGTCGAGCGTCGACGCACCAGTCGAGGCCGCGACCAATACCCAGGACAGGACCGACTACAGCGACGGCACCAGCATCGTCTACGACACCGCGGCCCACACCCTCACGGTCCAGCTTGGTACCAGCGGAAGCGCCACGATCAATACCCCGCTCGGCAATGAAATTGCACTGGCCAGCGATGGCACCGTGCTGCTGCAGGACAGGGCCGGCTCCTACATCAAGCTGAACGGCGACGGCACCATCAAGGTCCACGGCCAGATCGTCAGCGACAGCGACATGGTGGCCATCGGGATCAGCGCCACCCAGCACGTGCACGGCGATGTTCAGAGTGGCGGAGCGACGACTTCTGGTCCGCAGGGGTAAGTGATGTCCGGTACCGCCACCCTGGCCGACGTGACCTCGGCCGACTGGTCGCTGGAACTCGACGCCACGGCTGGCGGCGGGACCGGCTCCGGGATCGGCTCGATCGTCCAGGCGCTCGATGACGTCAACCAGTGCATCGCCATCATCCTCACCACCATCCCCGGCGAGGACCCGTTCCGACCGACGTTCGGCTGCGACATCACCCAGTACCTCGACCAGCCAATCCAGGCCGCGCAGTCGGCGATCGCCGGGACGGTGACGAACGCGCTGGCGACCTGGGAACCCCGGATCACGGTGAAGTCTGTGACCAGCACCGTCAGTGCAGCAAGTCCGGGTGCCCTCGATGTCACGGTGAGCTGGGTCCTGAAGCTGGCCGGGACGGCACCGCAGATCGTGATCGGCAACACCGTGCAGAGCACGACGGTGACGGTCGGCGCCGCGGCAACAGCGGCGCCCAGTCGAGCCTCGGGATTCGTGTTCGGGGCAAGCGCCTTTGGGACAGGAGCATTCTGACCGTGCGCAAACTTCTCGCGATTTTCGCGATTCTGATCGGCCCGCTGCCGGCAGCAGCACAGTCAATACCGGCTCCCACAAACGGCTTCGGCATCGGACAGTCCCCGGCACAAGGGGCGATATGGTCCATCTCGCAGTGGGACCATGCGTGGGCGTCCAAGCAGGACTACAACGCGGCCGGCGCGTTCACGGGGCTCGGGGTGAGCGGCACGACGCACCTCTATGCCGCGGACTGGCTGACCAGCGGGTCGGCCTATCAGCTCGCCTGGCCCGTGACCGGCGCGAATGCCGCCGTTCTGTCGCCCAACGGGCAGATCGCCCTGACGACAGCCTCCCGGGCCTCGCAGCTCAGCAACAGCTACGGCTCGCTGGAGACTACGATTGGCACTGCTGGTTTCGCGTTCAATGACGACGTGTTCGCCGCAAGCGGCCGCCACCTCTCGGTCTACGCGGGATACGATGAGGCGCAGACACTGTCGGGCTCCTCCGGGCTCGCGTTCGGGCGCGAGATCGATGCCGTGAATTTCGGCCCGCAGGCCACGGCCACGTCTCCGGGCTCACCGGAGGTCTATGGTTCGACGATCGCCCTCTGGCTGGCCTCCGGCGGCTCGCATGCCGGCGTCACCGATGCCACTGAGGCGATTGGCATCAAGGACAACGGGGCGCGCTTCCAGACCGGAATCATTGTCGGCGCCAACGCGCTCACCAACTACAGCGGCTTTGGGTATGCGATGCGGCTCGCCAAGGGCCACATCATCCAGTGGCATGACGCCTCTGACGTGGCCGGACCCAACATCACCAGTACCGTGGCGACAGCCGCGAATTCCATCAGCATGCAGTTCCAGGACGGTGGCGTCTCGTTCGTGAACCAGGCCGGTGGCCTTGATGCCAGCATCCAGGCGATCGCCAACGCGGTCAATGGCGTGGCGCTGGTGCCAAGTGTTACCGGAGCGCCCACGCAAGTCGCGGCGATCGGGGCGGACACAAACGTCGAGCTGAACCTGACCGCCAAGGGAACGGCGGCCATCTATGCCGCCAGCCCGTTCGTCGCCGGCAGCACGTTCGAGGCGGGCGGCAACGCTGCGTTCCTCGGAACGGTCACCGTCTCGGCTGGCCTGACGTCTGTGCAGGCCCTGGCGATGACGTCAACGGCAGAGACGAATAGCGGAACCTATACAGGCGGAACCCGCTACGGTGGCGATATACTGACCGATTGGATAGGCAACGGCTCTGCGGGGGCCACGCTGTTCGTAAACAGCCTACAGGGCAGCTATTCGCCGAACAGCACGACCTACCCGAATGGCGTCGCCGGCTACGGCTGCGTAATGACACTGCCGCAGGCATCCGGCGGGATCTGCGTCTACGGGGCCACGACGGTGACGAATGCCGGCGGAGACGGGTACGGCGTCGCCGGCCTGGGCGTCAACGGCGTCAACGGCGCCCAATCATTCGGAGGGGTGTTCCAGGCGCAGACCATCGCGGGACAGACCAGCGGGGCGGCACACGGGGCCGTCGTGGCCGTCACGAACTTGCATAGCGGGATCATCCCCGGCGACGCCTCGATCGAGGTGTCCACGATCGGGCCCAACGTAAGCAAGGCCATTGCCGCCGTCGAGATAACGAATGAGGGAAGCACCGCGCTACCTGGCTACTACAAAGGCATTTGGTTCAATCTGCAGAATGCGGTTTCGGCCTCCACGCAACTGGCGACCTATGCGTTCATAACGGACGACCACTACCCGACATCCAACACGGATACCGAACTCACCGTGTCGAACGGCATCCTGTGGGACGAGAGTTCCTTCACGACATCGGAATATGCTGGCCCCAGCTTCATGGTCGGTCCAACTGTCGCTAACTACAACTCCCGCGTCGAAATAGTGGGGAGTGCAGGCGCAGCCCCGGGCATAACCGTCGTTGGTGCCGGTGCGTCCCCCGCAACGAACGCGAACCTCAGCATTACCGCTCTGGGGACGGGAGTGGTCAATTTCCCCAACGGACTAACTTCTGCGTCGTTCACCTCCGGTACCAGCGCGGGCGTGTCCTGTTCCGGCACACCCACATCCAGCTTTGCTTCTGTCAAAGGCATTGTTACGCACTGTTGAGGAGCCACCATGCGTAGTTTCATCATCGCGTCCATCCTGTTCGTTCCCGTCATCGCGGCGGCGCAAACCGTCCCACAGCCCCCCTCTCCGCAGATGCAAGCGCTGGCCGCTACGGTCATGCAGTTGACCCAGGAGACGGTCGAACTTCGCACGGAAATCTTTGCGCTCCGGGCCGAGAACGATACGCTCAAGGCCACAGCGAAGAAGGCTGACGCAGCCCCGCCCGCCGATGCGCCTGCGCACTGACCGCGCGGAGACTCCCGCATGAGCGCCTCGATCACCACGCTGCCGGCCCCGTCGTTCCTGACCGATTCTGACGGTCTCGATCCGCTCGCGATCCTGAACGACATGATCGCGACGTTCGAGCAGGCCAGCGGCAAGACCCTCTACCCGGCCCAGGTCGAACGCCTGCTGATCAACCTCTATGCCTACCGGGAGACACTGGTCCGGAACGCCATCCAATACACGGGCCAGCAGAACCTCTTGGCCTTCGCGTCCTACCCGGTGCTGGACTATATCGGCCAGCTCACCGACACGCCACGGCTCGCGGCCCAGCCGTCCACCACGACGCTCCAGGCCACGCTGGCGAACGCCCTGACGGTTCCCTACACGCTGCCGGCCAACAGCCAGGTCGGAACGACCGACGGCGCGCAGGTCTTCCTGACCTCGGCGGCTCTCACGTTCCCGGCCGGGACCACCGTCCTGACCGTCGCGGCTTCGGCCCAGACTGCTGGATCAACCGCGAACGGCTATCTGCCCGGCCAGGTCAGCGTCATCATCGGCGGCAACAGCCTGCTGGCGGGCATCACCAACACGACAACAACATCGGACGGGTCCGATCCGGAAACCGACGATCACTACCGGGCCAGGATCCAGCAGTCCCCGAACAAGTACAGTTCGGCCGGCCCCGAGGGCGCCTACCGGTTCTTCGCGGCGTCGGCAGATTCAACGATCATCGACGCCAACGTGATAACGCCGGCGCCCGGGCAGATCGCGATCTATGTCCTGACCGGCCCGGTTCTCCAGCAGCCCGCCGCTGCTCCGAACAGCATCGCGATCGCATCCCCGGCCGTGCTGGCCGAAGTGCTGGCGGCATGCGCACCCACCACCGTCAGGCCGCTCTGCGACACCGTGGCGGCGTACGCCGTGACGGAGATCGACTATACCGTCACCGCCACCGTGACGCTGTTCGCCGATGCGTCCTCCACTGCGCAGGCAAGCGCTCAGGCTGCCGCGGTACAGCTTGCCCTTGATCTCGCCAGCTCGATCTCGAACGATCTCGTCCCCTCGGAATGGAGCACTGCGCTGTCGGTCCCGGGCGTCTATGAGGTGGCCCCGATCAACATTGTGACCCATACCACCGCAACGGGAAGTCTCATCGTCGTCGCGGCGATCATGACATCCCTTCCGCTCAGCACCGTTCTGAAGGATGCCAGCGGAAATCTGTATAATCTAAGCTCCGGCGGCTCCAGCACGGGAAGTATCTCATTCCAGGAATCGGAAACCGCCACGATTACCATAACCGCCCAGACCAACGGGGCAGCCCAGAACCTTCCGGCCGGGACCGTCTTGACGGCGGTCTCTCCGGTCTCCGGGGTGGTCAGCTATACCGTCGGCCCGGGCGGCCTGTTGGGCGGAACGACCGTCGGATCTGACGGCAGGATCGTGCTCGCCGACGGCGAGTGGTGCAACTGCACCGCCATCAACCTGACCTTCGTCACCGGCACCAAAAAGCAGTACGGCTAGGCGCGGCACGCGAGATGAGCGGCACCCTGACCCCGCCGAGCAGCATCAACGATGTCCGGACCCAGGCGCATCTTCAGATCGGGGCACGGCTTGCCGGCATCGATCTGACGCAGATCCTGGTCTACGTGATCAAGAATGTGCCGGCCGCGGTCCTGCCGTTCTTGGCCTGGCAGTTCGATATGACGTCGCCGTGGTGGGCGCTGCTGGCCAGCACCAGCGATCAGCGGACGCTGATCCAGCAGGCGATCGGCCTGCATGCCAAGATGGGGACACCCGCCGCCATCACCACGATCATGGCGAGCCTGGGGTTCTCCGGCGCCGAGATCCTCGAAGGCCAGGACAGTTGGGGAGGCTCCACCTGGCCGGACAACGAGGGCTGGGCCGTGTTCCGTGTCGTGATGCCGCGTGGCGGTGCAGCGATCCCGGCCTCCGTCCAGGCGCAGGCGATCGGTGCCATCAAGTTCTTCAAGCCGGAACGCTGCTGGCTCGATGCCCTGCAGTTCACTGATACATTTTCCGATCCTGCGATCGTGCTGGCGGATTCCTTCAGCGCCCCGGGCGTCGATAGTCCGATCCCGATCACCGACACCTTCACGGCGCCGATCCAGGCCATCACCGACGTCAAGAAGACGACGCCGTACCACAACGCGCACTTCTACCACACCGGACTGACCCACGGCGGCACGCAGCCCGCGATCGTGGACTCCGGCTTCACCATCAACGGCACGCCGACCGCATAGCCCGACAGGAGCAAGAACAGATGCGTGGGTCCTTCCGTCTCTACCGGAATGGAAAGCTGATCTGTGCCCGCCACAACCTCATCGTGAACGCGGCGCTGGTTGCTGCGGCCCATCTCACCGGCGGCGATGTCACCGGCCAGCCGGTCAGCCTGATGGGCTTCGGATCCGGCACCACGACACCGGCCGTGGGCGACACCGCGCTGAGCGGATCGGCGCAGTACTACAACGCTGTCACCGGTCACACCTATCCTTCGGCCGGATCGGTGACGTTCAGCTACGCCATCACGCCGACCGACTACGGCGCGGTACCCGGCATAACGGTCAATGAACTTGGCCTGTTCGGGAATACCGGCGCGACCGGAACCCCGATCTCCATCGGGGTCGTGACGGCGGCGTGGTCGGCGAGCACTGCCGTGGCGGTCGGCACCATCATCAAGGACAGCAACGGCAACGTGCAGTGCTGCACGACAGCCGGCACCACCGGATCCGCGCATCCGACCTGGCCAACGACCGTCGGCGGTACCGTGACGGACGGCACCGGCACGGTCTGGACCTGTGTCGCGCTCCACACGGCGCCGGTGCCGATTTGGACCCATGCCCTGACCCCGGCATTCACCTTCAATGGCACCGCCACGTACGCGGGCAGCTACACGATCACGTACTGAGGCAGACCCGATGAGCGGCACCCTAATCGACAGCGCCAGCTACACGCCCAACTCGGTCCCCGGCATCCTGCAGACCGACCTCGTCGAAGGGCAGGCGACGGGCGCCTCGCACGGCGGCATCGGTGTCGACAACGCGGCAGCGCAGGCCCTCGCGAACCGCACGGCATGGCTCTATGCCAACAAGGCGGCGCTGACTGGCAACGCGAACTATCAGTTCGCCGTCGCGGCGGCGACGCAGTCCAGCCAAGCCGTGAACCTCGGGCAGTTCGGTGTCACGACCGGCCCGGCGAGTGTTGGCGTGTCCGGCGTGCAGTACCTGCCGTCGGGTCTGATCATCCAGTGGGGCTGCAATAATATCGGCGCACCGAGCAGCGTGACGTTCCCGGTCACGTTCCCGCACGGCTGCTTTCAGGTACTCGTCTGCGAAGAGGCGGCGGCGGGTTCGTGGGGATCAGGCACCCCGACGGTGCACGGCGCGTCGAATCCAACGGTCAGCGGCTATCAGGGATGGGCCGAATCGTGGACCGGCAGCGGATGGACGGGCGGATCGATCACGCAATCCTTCCTCGCGATAGGGTGGTAGAGGATGTCCCTCTATGCACGCTTCGACCATGCCGCCGCGCAACCGGCACCCGTGACGGGCTGGTACGATACCGATGCGCTGAGCTATCCCGACCTGCCGCAGCCGGCCGACCTGATCGAGGTCACGCCGGAGCAATGGGACAGCCACATGGCGAAACCCGGCGGCTGGGCCGTCCAGGACGGCGCCCTGGTGGCGCGCGAGACGGTTCCGGCTCCGCTGCCATCAGGCCCCACGCCCATCCAGCAGGCCGCCGCGGCGTTCGCCAGCCGCGCCATGGCCGGCATCACCATCACCTGCCGGTCCTGTCCCGCCGCCTCCGCCGTCTACTCCCTTGCTCCCCCCGTGGTGGAGCAAGTCGGCATCCTGGCGCGCGACTTCGCGGCGGGTCTCGGGCTGCCGGGTGGCGGCGGCACATTGCCGGTCGCTGATCTCGCCGGCGATGCCCACTCGCTCGCCGGACCGCAGATCGTGGCGCTGTACCGGGCATCGCGGGATCTCGTCTACGCCCTCAGCGTCCAGGCTGCGGTTCTGCAAGGCGGCGGCACACCGACATGGCCGGAACAGGTGGCGGCGATCTGATGACCGCTTCAATGGCCCGCACCATCGTGCTGCCGGTCAGCAGGCCGCTATGGAAGCGCCTTGACGGCATCTTCCCCCCAGCCCAGCCGGGATGCGATCTCGACTACTCGATCGACGTCACGGCACTACTCGCCGATGTCGGGGACATCCTCGCCGCAATCTCGCTCGCCATCGCGCCGAGCGGATCGGGCGAGCTCGCGGCACTCGATCTCGCCGTCAACGGCAGCGTCATCACGGCGCAGTTCGGCGGCGGTGTTGCAGGGCGGGTCTACAGGATTGCCGTCACGGCAATGGGGGCGTCCGGCCGCGTCTGGACCTGGCACTTCGGGCTCACTGTCGGCCGCCCTTCGGAGCTTTGCCCGCCGCCGCCCAATCCCGGTTTTGGCATGCCGATAACGTTTTGCACGGGGGTTCCGGTGTTTGGATCTACCAGCGTCGCCACGGGACTGGTTGGAACGGGGACAAATCAGGCAACCGCGCTTCCATTGCTGGCGCAGACCAACATCATCGCCAGCGTGCCGAGCGGATCGGGATTCATCCTGCCTGCGGTGGGGTTCGCGAGCGGAACAGTCATCGTGCAGAACAGGGACCCCGCCGATGCGGCACCGATCTATCCGCCGGCGGGTGCGCAGATCGAGGACCTCGGGGTCAATGTGCCGTTCATCGTCGGCGCGGACGGCAGCCGGATTTCCTTCACGACGCAATCGCCGCAGACACAATGGTACGCCGGCTGACTCTGTAGCTCCTTTCCGGACATCATCATGAAAAGACTCGCGCTTATCCTGGCCGCGTTGTGGCCGACGCTCGCACTTGCCCAGGCACCGACCGCTGGCCCACTGCTGATCCAGCGGGGGCTCGGCGAGATTGCACAGCAGGGATCGGCCGCTCAAGCGCAAGCCCGCGCCAGCCTCAATCTGGGTGGTGCGGCGACGCTCAATGTCGGGACCACGGCCGGCACAGTAGCCGATGGCGGCGCGCTGACAGCAGAGACCGCCGCGCGCATCGCCGCAATCCAGTCCGCCCTCCCCGCCACCGCAGGCGCGCTGCTTGGCACCAGCGGCACCGCCGGGCTGGCGCAGGCAATCACCCCCGGAACCGGCTTGGTGCTGTCCAGCGGCATCCTGAGCGTTCCTGCGGCCACATCTTCCGTGCTTGGCGGCGTCAAGCAGGGCGCAAATGTCAGCATCGCGGGCGACGGCACGCTCTCCGCTTCGGGCGCAGTGCAGAGTGTTGCCGGGCTGACAGGCACTCCGACTGCGGCACAGATCGCCGCGACGATGATCGGCACTACGACGGGCACCGTGGGCGACGGCGGCGTTCTGGCGGCCACGCAAACCACGGCCAATGCGGCGCTCCCGGCCTCCGGCGGGACACTGAGNNTCAGCGGCACCGACGTGTCCGCCGCCGTCGTCACGCCGACAAACGGGGGCGCGGGCTCGCAGGCAAGCGTCGCCACCGTGGCGGCGACGGCCAATAACGCCCTCTTGCAAGCCGCAGACGCATTAAGCATCCTCCCGGGCGTCACCAGCATTGCTGAGGCCGCTCTCGCGACCGCCAATGCGGCGCTCCCGGCCTCCGNNCGCTCAGCGGCACCGACGTGTCCGCCGCGACCGCTCTCGCCACTGGCGGCACGACGAGGCAGGCGCTGGCGACGCTTGCCGTGCGGAATGGCCTGCTCAGCCCCAAGCCCGTGGGACTGAGCAGTTGGGTTACGGCATTGGAGGGCACCTACAGCACGCCGCCGATTTACGGCGAGTCCATCCGCGCCTTGGTGACGACGCGGGGACCGATATCGCTGCTCCAACTGTTCCTGCCCGAGCAGACCGCCGCCAGTGCCGGCGGCGTGGAAATCGCGCAGCCGAACCCTGTCGCGTATCTTGGTTGTGTGGAATATCCGCTCGGCGTGGCCAACACGAACCAGCCGTGTTTTACACTGCGCGGCTCTCGCACTATGTGGTCCGCGACAGTCGGGACCGGTCAACTGACCGACAAGCTGGGCGTTATTATCCCCGCTGGCACGCAGTTCGCCATTCGGTTTGGAACCTATGTCGCCGCGCCTCCAGCCGCCCTTGCTGCCGCTGGATTAACGACGGGAGGGACGCTCGCCGCTGCAACATATTACTATAAGGAAACGTGCCTCGTTCCTGGCCTTGGGGCCGGAGTGGAGAGCGGGCCGACTGCCGAGCAATCCGTTACGACGACGGGTGCGACGTCATCCGTCACGCTGACCGCTACGGCCACGGCGGACCCGCTAGGCTGCGCGGGTGGCATCAAAATCTACCGCTCGACCACAACGGGCGCGGAGACCTACCTGGCGACGCTTCCGGCGCCCGGCCTTGTCTATATCGACACCGGCGCCGTCGGCACGACCGCGGGCGCCACGCCTCCGGCCGCGGCCACCTATAGCTACAATGGAAACTTGCCGACCGGGTTCTCCGGCACCGGATCTTCCTGCGGCGGGACTCAGGCCAACGCAGTGGTCGGAACAGGCGCGATGCCAATCGCGGGCTTGAACACTTGTTACACCAGCCTTCCGATCGTGCTTGGGAACGACGCGGCTTCCATCGGCTACTGCGGGGCCGGGGACAGTATCCAGGCCGGCACCGGAGTCATCAGCCAGACCGCCGACATCCCGACCGTCAATACGACCGATCCGCGGGGCGAGAACTGGTTCGCCGCCGCCTTCCATCTTGGCACCTACAATATTTTGAACTTCAGCCTCCCCTCGGCTGAAATGCAGTCGTTTACCGGCGGCGGTTTCCCCGGCGGGGCGATGCGGCTGCGGATGATGGACTTCTGTGATACTGTCGTTACCGATCTATCGACGAATGATCTCTACGTCGCAACTCTGTCTTGGCAGACCGTGGCCGCGAATCTTGAAACGTTCGCCGCGGCGGAGTCGGCGCTGGGCAAAAAGGTCATCGTCACCACGATGCTGCCGCGCGGGTTGTCGACTGACGACATGATCGTACCGGCCAATTTCACGCCCAGCAGCCTGGAAAGCTCGCGCCAAGCCTACAACGCTTGGCTGCGGGCCGGCGCGCAATGGCTGGCGGGGGCTCCCGTGACGAGCGGTGGAGTGCCGACCGGGCATTTCGCCGGCATCTTCGACCTTGCCGCGACCCTTGAAGTAAACGTCTCGAATGTTCCGACCCTCGGCGGCAGCTATTGGCTGTCGCCGTCGGTTCCCTACGGGACAGGGACGATCGCGAGCGGGTCTTCCGGCTCGATGATCAACTACACGACGGCAAGTTGGCTCGGTGGTAGCAACGCCTCGAACGCGATGCCTGGAATGGTCATGAAAATGACCTCGGGGGCAGACGCCGGTCAGGTCTGCCGCGTCTATGGTAACACAACGTCGTATATCCTCTGCCAAACTGGACTCACGGTCGCATCCTTGTCGGTTGGCGATGCGTTCGCTGTTTACAAAACCTACGGCTATGATGGCACCCATCCGACTTACTACGGAGGGCTTTTGATCGACGCAGGGAATGGTGGCGCGCAAGGTTTCACCGCTTATGTCGCCGCCAACCTGCCGCCGAACTAGATGAGTCCGGTACGATCGGGACTGGGGGCACGGTCGCGACGTTCGGACCGACCTACGGCCTCATCGACTATACGGTCGTTCCCACGCAGCCGGCGCTGTTGACGGGCGGCACCTGCACTACGCCGCCCACGCTCGGGTCCGCCAGCGGTCTCGGCATGTCCATCGCGACGACGCAGATCACGGCCGGCGGCTCTGGCTACACGACGGCGCCG
>PLTJ01000343.1 GCA_003164455.1 Acetobacteraceae bacterium | reverse complement strand
CCTTGTAGTCGGCGTCCTCGCGCTCGAACGAAAGGTCGTCGCAGAAAATCAGGCATCGCCTGGCCTCCCCGCGCAGCAGGGCCATCAGGTCGGGCAGGCCGGTGATGTCTTCGCGGTGGATTTCGATCNNGACTTGCCCATGCCGCGGGCACCCCACAGCATGGCGTTGTTGGCGGGCAGCCCGCGGGCGAAGCGCAGCGTGTTGGCCAGCAGGATGCCCTTCTGCCGCTCGATGCCTTTCAGCAAGCCGATGTCGATGCGCGAGATGCGCGCCACTGGCGTCAACACGCCGCCGGCGGCGGGCGGCGCGGCGGGGTGCCAGACGAAACCTTCGGCGGCGGCAAGGTCCGGATGGGGCGGCGGCGGCGGGGCGAGGCGCTCCAGAGCTTCGGCGATGCGGGTGGCGGCGTCCAGCAGGCGCTGATCCATCGGGGCGGGGACTTTCGGGAAACTTGACGTTCGGGAGGCGGAAACTATGGTCCGATCCCACTCATAGCAACCCGGTACCCCAGATGCTCATTTCTCCCGCCTATGCCCAGGACGCCAGCAGCGCCTTTGGCTCCATGACGCAGTTCCTGCCGCTCGTCCTGATCTTCGCCGTATTCTACTTCCTGCTGATCCGCCCGCAGCAGCAGAAGCAGAAACAGATGAAGGCGTCGCTGTCGGCGATCAAGCGCGGCGACCGGGTGGTGACCGGCGGCGGCATCCTTGGCATGGTGAGCAAGCCGCCCAAGGCTGCCGACGACCGCGAGATCGAGGTGGAAATCGCGCCGAATGTGCGCATCACCGTGCTGCGCGAGACCATCAGCGCGGTGATTGTCCCGCAGGCCGCCAACGATGCGAGGCCGGTGCGCAGCGCCCCGGCGAGCGGCCCGGCGTCGGGTATCGGCGCCATGCTGAAGGGCTTGTTCGGCAGGAAGGACGGCTGAAGCCGGAGCGACGGGGGCCCCGAACACCGGGGCCCCTTGCTTGTGTCAGCCCAGCTGGGCTGCGGCGAACTCGTAGTTGGCCAGCTTGTCCAGCCAGTTCTGTGCGTAGTCTGGGCGGCGGTTGCGGAAGTCGAGATAGTAGCCGTGCTCCCAGACGTCGAGCACGATCAGGGCCTTGCCCTCGCCGGTGGCGAGTGGGGTGGAGGCATTGGCGGTCTTGGTGATCTTAAGCTTGCCGTCGGCGGCGAGCACCAGCCAGGCCCAGCCCGAGCCGAACTGGCCGATCGCGGCGGCCTTGTAGGCGTCCTTGAACGCCGCCACCGAGCCGAAGTCCTCGATCAGCTTCTTCTCCAGCCGGCCGGGGACACCGCCGCCGGTGGGTGACATGCTTTTCCAGGCCAGGCTGTGGTTCCAGTGCTGCCCGGCGTTGTTGAACACCGGCGCCAGCTCGGCCTTGCCGCTGGCGAGCTTGATGATCTCCTCGAGCGACTTGCCGTGAAGGGCGGCGTTCTTCTCGACCAGGCCGTTCAGCGTGGTGACGTAGGCCTGGTGGTGCTTGTCGTGGTGCAGCTCCAGCGTCTCCTGGCACATGCCGCGCGCGGCGAGCGCGTTATGCGAGTACGGGAGCGAGGGGAGTTCAAAGGCCATGGAGCGGTTCTCCTGAATGTTTGTACTTCGCCGGCGTGGCGGCAACGACCGGCGCCGCAATGACGCTCCTGCTAGCTATGAACGCGGGGGAGCGGCGTCAACCCGGCGCGCCCACAAGCTTGCGCGACCCTGCGAACGCGGGCAGACCGAGGCATGAGCGACGATGCCTTGCTCGCGTTCGTGCGGCGGCACGATCCCGACCGGTTTTTCACCGCCCTGTTCGCCCCCCCGCGGCGGCGTGGCGCCGTACTGGCGTTGTATGCCTTCAACCATGAGTTGGCCCGCGCCCGCGAAGCGACCAGCGAGCCCGGGCTGGCGCTGATCCGGCTGCACTGGTGGCGCGAAGTGGTCGAGGGCGCGCGCCGTCCGCATGAGGTGGCCGGTCCGCTCGGCGCGGCGCTCGATGCGGGGGCGCTGCACGCGCCCGACCTGCTGGCCATGATTGCCGCCCGCGAGGCCGAGGCCGAACCCGCCATCGCCACCCGGGCGGAGTGGCAGGCCTATGTCGCCGGAACGGCCGGGATGCTGGCGGTGGCGGCCGGGCGGGCGCTCGGGGCCGAGCCGGCGCTGTTCTCCCGGCTGTCCGATCTCAGCACCGCCTATGGCGTGGCCGGGCAGTTGCGCAGCGTCGCGGCCCTGGCGCGCCGGGGGCGCTGCCTGTTGCCCGAGGATGCGTTGGCCGCACACGGATTGACCGTGCACGAAACGGTGGCCCAGCCGGACGCGCCCGCCTTGCGCCCGCTGCTGGCGGAGCTGGCGGACTGGGGGCGGGCGCGGCTGCGTTGTGGCGCCGGGCGGTTGCCGCGCGCCGTGCTGGCGGCCGGGCTGGTGGGTGCTTTCGCCCGGCGCGACCTGCGCCGCCCCGATGCGCCGGCTGGCCCGCGCGGGCTCGGTGACCGGCTCGCGGTGCTGGCCGCCGTGCTGGCCGGCCGGGTTTGATGCCCGCTCAGCTTACCGGCAGTGTCTGCGCTGGATAGCGGCCGGCGGACAGGCGGGCACGGGCGACCCGGCGTACGTCGTTCAGCGATGGCCACAGGCTGCCGTCGATCTCGTCGAGCCGCAAATCGGTGGCGACGAAGCGGTAGCCGTCGTGCAGGCGCACCGCGGCGCCGACAAAGACGCCGTCGATGTCGATGACATGGGACTGGAGCATGGGGAACCGTTCACCGCGGCACGGGGCCGGCGGTGCCTTCTGTCTCGTGGGGGATTGGGGAGGCGTGGAGCGGTCAGGCGCCAGTGCGACAACAGCGCCCGGCCCGCATTCGGAGGGGCTGGTGGCTGGTCGGGGCCGGGGCTGCACGCATGACGGGTCTCCCGTGGTCCTCGTGGGACACGGGTTGGATAAACCACGCATTCGCATGGTGTCAATAGAAAAACGCTAATTTAAGGCGTATTATCGGAATACACGAAACTAAATAGTGAATTTGCGCGTTCAGGGCGGCGGCACGACCGGCTTGCGCTCCGGCTTGAGGTCGAGCAGCGGGGTGCCGTCCAGGCAGTCCAGCCCACGCACCAGCACCACCCCGCCCTCGATGCCGACCAATTCGGCGATCGACGTGCCGATCGGGTTCGGCCGCACCGGCGAGCGGATGGAAAACGTGCCGCGCACCAGGCCGTCGCTGGCGCGGCACTGTCGCACCAGGTCGCGGCGCGCCAGATGCAGCCAGTAGATCACCTCGATCCGCGCGCACCGCTCCAGTCCGTCCAGGGCAGGAATCCAAGGTTCAAAGACGTCGATGCGGCAGACCGGCCCGTCCGGGTGGCCCTGCCGCGGCGCCTCCCCGCGCACGGTCCACGGCGTGTGGATGCGGCCGATGAAGACCAGCCCGGCATCCGTCGCCGCCGGCGGGGTGACCGCGACCTCGCCGGGGCGGATGTCGTCGTCCATGCCCTAGGCCCTCCGCCGCGCCCGCGCCGGCTTCTCCTGGGGCAGCAGCCGCGCCANNGTAGCGCCCGGTGTGGCTCTCCGGGTTGGCGGCGATCTGTTCGGGCGTTCCCTCCGCCACCACCCGTCCGCCGCCGTCGCCGCCCTCCGGGCCAAGATCGAGGATCCAGTCCGCCGTCTTGATCACCTCGAGATTGTGCTCGATCACCACCACCGTGTTGCCCGCATCGACCAGCG
>PLTJ01000033.1:4577-5427 GCA_003164455.1 Acetobacteraceae bacterium | reverse complement strand
AGGCGCAGGTGCCGCACGCCGTGCACAGGCTGGCGTCATGCGTCAGGGCGCCGCGAAACGTCGCCGGCGCGACGGGCATGTCCGCCGGCGCCCGGGTGCGGGCGGGGCGCAGCATGTTGCGCAGGACGGTTGTCAGCATGCCCACGACCGCAATTCTCCTTACCAGATCAGTGTCGCGGCCAATGTCGCGGCCGAGGCGAGGCCGCCCCAGACCCAATAGAACCGGAATGCCTGGGTCAGGCGCAGCCGACCCGTGGTGGTCGCCAACAGCGTGATGCCGGCGAGCAGGCCGAAGCCGATCGCCAGATAGACAACGTTCGTCAGCAAGGACCAGGCGGTCGGCGGGACGAATATGACCGCGAAAAGTTCGGTGAGCAGCACGAGTTCGAGCGCATGCGACAGCTTGAAGAAGCCCAGCGCCGGNNGCGCCCTGCAAGGCGCGCATCTGGAAGCTGCCGACGTGCTGCGCCATGGCGATGATCGCCACCAGGAACGGCAGGTTATAGGCCAGCGAGAGAATCGCTTCGCGCATCGCCGCCACCTGGCCGTAGATCGAGCCGCTGACATAACCGGCGAGAACCTCGCACAGCACCGGCATCTCGAGCAGATAGAGCAGCAGGATGACGTCGCCCGGCAGCGATGGGATCGGGTTTCCCGGCAGCGGCACGATCGCCAGCGCCGCCGTCACCGAGGCCAGCGAGATCAGCGGCAGGGCGAGGAAAGCGCGCCGCGACACGCCCACCGGGATGACCATTTCCTTGCCGAGCAGCTTCATGAAGTCGAAGAACGGCTGGAAGAACGGCGGACCCCGGCGTCCCTGCAACCGGGCGACCAGCTTGCGGATGAACCA
>PLTJ01000033.1:0-4566 GCA_003164455.1 Acetobacteraceae bacterium | reverse complement strand
ACCGGCACGATGGTATCGAGCGATGTCCCGAGCACGAACGGGCTGCCGGCGAAGACGTTGCCGCTGGCCGGGCAGGAGCCGATCGCCACCACCGCCTTCGGGTTGGGCACCTGGCTGTAGATGTCGAGGATCGCCTGACGCGTGCGCACGGTCAGCGTGCCGGAAATCAGGATGATGTCGGCATGTTTGGGCGTGCCATGAAACTCGACGCCGATCTGCTCCACGTCATAGCGCGGGCTGAGGCAGGGGGTGATCTCGATGTCGCAGCCGTTGCAGGAGCCGCCGTTCAGCCGGCAGACCCAGGGCGACTTGCGCCGCGAGATCGCGATGAGCCGGTCGATGAAACTCATGGCGTGCTCCGCACCAGACTGGCCAGCGCATGGGTCGGTGGCGGCGCGGTTCGCAGCACGTCCGGGACGAAACCGAAAAATACAGAAGCCAGCGCGAAGGTCAGCAACACCACCGCCCCGGTCACCGGCAGGGACCGGCCGGTGTCGGCGATATCGGCGGGGCCGAGCCAGGTGCGATGGATGGCACGGGCGTAGCACAGCACCGCCATCGCCGAGGCGGCGCACAGGACGGCGACGAGCAAGGGTCCGCCGAGTTCCGCGCCGGCAAGATAGAGGCGCCAATGTCCGACGAAGCCGAGCGTCGGCGGGATGCCGATGAAGCCGAGCGCGCCCAGCATGAAGGCGGCGCTGGCCACCGGCAGGCGCGACGCCAGGCCACGGGTGTTGAGGCTCACCGGACGGCCAAGATACCACTCCGCGGCGCCGACCGAGCCAAACAGCACGACCTTGGCGATGCCGTGGCTGAGGATGCCGAACCAGGCGCCGGTCATCCCGTTGGGTCCGCCCAACACCAGCCCGAGCAGAAGGTAGCCGATGTCGTCGATGGAGGAGAACGCCAGCATCGGCTTCAGCTCGGTCTGCGCCAGGGCCAGCAGTGCCGCGCCGATCAGCGAGACCACCGCCACCGCGATCCAAACCGCCGAGAAGTTCTCGAAAACCCAGGGCGCGGCGGTGCGCAGGGTGATCAGGTCGCAGAAGCTGCTGACGTCGATGACGCCGATGATCAGCGCCGTGGTCATCGCCGAGGCGGCGCGCGCGACCGCCGGCAGCCAGGAATAGACCGGCACCAGCGCGAGCTTGAGGGCAAAGCCGACGATCAGGAGCGCGACCGCGATCTTGCCGGCCGGCCCGTCGGGCGTGGCCGCCCCGGCGCCGATCAAGGCCCCCGAAAGACGGGTCAGCACGATGCCGAGCGCGATCGCGGTCAGATATTTGCGCGCCGCTGCTTCGGCTTGCGGGGTGCCCTGGCTCCAGATCAGCCCGACGGCGACGAGTTCCGCCAGATCCGCCAGCACGCTCGCCGTCCCGGACGGCCCGGCGAGGCGGCTGACCACGACCAAGGCCACCGTGGCCGCCGCGAATCCCCACCAGCGTGGGCCGCCCTGCGGGATCGCCCAGGCGTAGAGGCCCACGCCCAGGGCGATGCAGAGAAACAGCGGGATCAGGACGGTGTCCATGTCAGACCAGCCAGACGCCGGCCAGCACGGCGACGGCAGCAACGCCGACCGCCGCCGCCGGATGATTTTCGCACGTGGCCCGGGCGACGATTTGCGTCTGCCCGGCACAGCGGGTCAGCAAGCGCCAGATCGCCAGGTAGAGCGGGTCCGGATCGAGCGCATAGACCGGATGGAACGCGGTCTCGGCGATGGCGGCGAAATCGACCGCGCCCGGCCCGTCACCCGCCGGCAGCGATTCGCCGCCCGAAAACACGGAGACGCGCGCCAGGGCCGGCGCATCGGCCAGGCGGTAGACCAGAAGGCCGAGAACGACGGACAGCAGCACCGCCATCGCGCCGATGGTCACGCTGATGCTGCCCTTGGTCGTCAGAACGCCAAGCCAGCTCATGCCGACGTCCCAGTCGAAGCCCAGCGCATGCACCGCGGGCGCCACCACCGGGATCATGAGGAACTGCGGCGCCAGGCCGAAGACGACGCACAACGAGGCCATTGCCGCCATGCCCGCCAACATGCTGGGCGATGCCTCATGGACGGACTTGCCGATCAGCGCCGGCGACGGCTTGCCGTAGAAGGTGCTGACAGTCGCTTTCAGGAACGAAAACGCGGTCAGGATGCTGCCGGCCCAGCCGACCAGCACGACCACNNTGCGGGTGGTGTGGGGCATGGCGGCGGCAAGACCGCCGAGCCGGCGCAGGTCGCGGGTGCCGGTGGCGTGCTGGACGGCGCCGGCGCACAGGAACAGCGTGCCTTTGAACAGCGCGTGGCTGAGACNNCGGCCCAGCCGACCAGCACGACCACCAGCAGCCCCTTGTCGAGGGCCGCATTGAACAGCAGCCATTTGGCGACAAAGCCGTTGGTCAGCGGCACCCCGGTGATGGCGGCGGCGGCGATGANNTTGAACAGCGCGTGGCTGAGACAATAGAACAGCCCGGCCGCGATCCCGAGATCCGAGCCGATGGCCAGTCCCGCTATGATATAGCCGAGCTGGCTGATGGTGTGGAACGCCAGCAGCCGCTTCAGGTCGGTTTGCGCCAGGGCGAAGATGACGCCGACCAGAATGGTCACGCAGCCCACCGCNNATGAGATAGACGCCGCATTTGACGTAGCAGGCCGAATGCAGCAGCGCGGAGACCGGCGTCGGCGCGTTCATCGCCTCCGGAATCCAGGTGTGCAGCGGGAACATCACCGACTTGGCCATCGCCGAGACGATGAACAGCGCTGCCACGCCGGTGGTGAAGGCCTGGCCGACCGCCGGGTCGGTCCAGACGAAGCTGCCGGCCCTGGCGTAGACGAGAACCAGGCCGGCGAGGAAGCCATAGCCGGCCAGATGGGTCATCACCAGCACCTTGCGGGCGCCGTCGGTGGCCGCCTGATCCTGGTACCAGAAGCCGACCAGAGTGTAGGAACACANNCCCTGCGCCTCGCCTGCCATGTAGCGGACCGAGTACAACAGGATCGCGGTGCCGGTGAAGGTGCCCATCAGCATGAACAGCGAACTGAGGCCGTCGATCCTGAGGCCGATGGCGAAACCGCCGTCCCAATGCGCGATCAGGTTCGCGCTCAGCACGTCGCCGTGCATGATCGCGGGAAGCAGCGCCAGGGACGCAAGAAGGGCGGCGAAGGCGCTCGCGGTTGCCAGGACACCCTTGCCCACCGGGCTCAGGACGCGGGCAAGCACCAGTTGCAAAACGAAGCCACCCAGCAGCGTCAGGATCGGGAGCACTGGCGACATCGGCGCGAAAATCCCTCAGCCGCCGGCCAGCGGCGGGAAGATGCTGATCCTGGATTCCGGCCCCAGCGGCGTGTCGAGCCCTTGCAGACCGCGCGCATCCTGACCGTCGACCAGAATGAGCGCCAGACCCGCACCCTTGCCACCCGGCATGACCCAGGAGGCGAACGACGCACCATACTTGGCGACGAGATCGGCCAACAGGTCGCCCAGGGTCGCGGCCGGACGCGTCCACACCTCCTCGGAGGTGCGCGTCACAGTGCGCAGCAAGGCAAAATAGGAAAGCACCACGAATTCAACACTCCCCGGAACCGTCCGGCAGATCTACGCGCCGAGCCCTGCCGCAGGCACGGGCATGCGGCAGGGCTCTCAACCTGATTGTCGCAGCCCTAGCCGCTCAGCGCCAGTTCGCTGAGTTTTTCGTCGGTGGGAATGCCATCGGCACTCCAGCCGCGCAGGGCATAGTATTCGGGCAGCATCTCGGGCAGGCGGCTGACCGATCCCTTGGACGGACCGGTGACGATCGGCTCGTCCAGCAGACGCGCCGGCAGGGTGTCGTCCTTGGCGGTCAGGCCGGATTTGAGGTTGAACAGGCGCTCGAGATTGTAGATGCGCTCGCCGGCCTTGATGAAGTCGTCGGCGCTGTAGGTGACCCCGGTCAGGGCGGTCATCAGTTCGCTGTATTCCGGGGCGCCGATGCCGAAGGAGGTGAACAGACAGGCGCCGCTGGAGTCGATGGCCGCCGTCAGGTTCTGGAACAGCGCCACCAGCGCCGGCTTGCCCTCGATCGCATCCTTGTCCACCTTGAACGGCACGCCCAGAACCTCGGGGCTGACGGTGTAGCCGCGCACATGGCAACCGCCGCGATTCGACGTCGCAAAGTGCAACCCGATGCCCTGGACCGCGCGCGGATCGTAAGCCGGTATTTCCTGCTTCTTGACCGTCATCGACAGTTCGGGATGGCCATAGAGGCTGGCCAACCGATAAGAGCCGAGCTGGAGCTTCTTGCCGAAGCCCTGTCCGAGGCCGGTCAGGCGCACCGCCTCGACCATCGCCTCGGCATTGCCGAAGGTGAGGTCGAGACCCTCGGTGTCCTTCAGCCCGATGATTCCCTTCTGGAACATCTCCATCGCGCAGGCGATGGTGCTGGCCATGGAAATCGTGTCGATCCCGAGCTCGTTGCAATAATAGTTGGCCTTCGTGACCGCTTCGAGATCGTCGATCAGGCAGTCCGGGCCGAAGCCCCAGGCGGTCTCGTATTCCGGGCCTTCGCCTTCGCCCTGATATTTCGGATTGGTGACCTTGGTCA
>PLTJ01000329.1 GCA_003164455.1 Acetobacteraceae bacterium | reverse complement strand
TCGTCATCGTCCAGGAACGCAACGCCCCCGACGAAACCGGCGCTCTCGCCAAGGCCGCCTCCGGCGCGCTGGAGAAGGTGCCGCTGCTGCGCGCCGTCAACCTGGCCCGCACGCTGGTGGCGCTGAAGGCGGCCGGATGCTGGGTGGTGGGGCTGGATTCCGGCGGCGCGCCGCTGTCCGGGCCGGCGCTGGCGCAACGCCGCGTCGCTCTGGTGCTGGGCAGCGAAGGCGAGGGGTTGCGCCGCCTGACCCGCGAGACCTGCGACGAAGTGGCCGGCATCGCCATGCCCGGCTCGGGCGGCGGGCTGGACAGCCTGAACGTGTCGGCCGCCGCGGCGGTCGCGCTCTACGAACTGGGCCGCCGCGCCTGACCTGACCCGGGGACGGCCGCCAACCGGTCGTTAACCGCTCGGGTGCACGATGCCATCATGGCCGCGCGAAACGCGCCGCGGCGTCACTCGCCAGAACGGCGCTTCGGGTCACGACGATGCTCCGCAACTGGGATCTGCTTTCCGACGAACTGCAACTTGCGCTTTCCTCGGCGGCGCTGCGCCAGGCCGTGAATACCATCGCCGGCCAGGCGGAAGTCCTGGCCGGCGAAATGGAAGCGGGTACCCTGGCCGATCTTGGCGGGCCGGACGCCTTGCGGCTGCTGGCCGTGGTGGTGCGCGAGGCCGGCCGCTGCGACATGCTAACGGCCGGCACCGCCTGAGCCGTGGTCAGCCTTGGTCGGAGGACGCCGGCGCTTTGCTCATGTCGATGGCGACGAAGGCGGTCTGCCCGTCGCGCATGATGCGCAACGCCACGACATGGTCCTTGTGCACCGCCGAACGGATGGCCGTCGCCGCGTCGGCGGGCGAGGCGACCGTCTCGCTGCCCACGCCGACGATGACGTCGCCCTGACGAATGCCGGCCTGCGCCGCCGGCGAGTCCGCTTTGACGTCCGCCACGATCGCGCCATGGGTGTGCGCGGACAGGTTCAGTTCGCCGCGCATTTCCGCCGTGATCGGCGCCAGCGCCACGCCGACGCCCGGCTGATCGTTGCCGGCGCCTTCGTTCGCGGCGACGGCCTCGTCCTTCATGCTGGCGACCGTCACGCTCACGGTTTGCGTCTTGCCGCCGCGCAGCAGGTCCAGTTTGGTCGCGCTGCCCGGGTGCAGGCCGGCGACATCCAACGCCAGGTCACGCGGGTCCGTCACCGACTTGCCATCGAGGGCACGGATCACGTCGCCGGGCTGCAGGCCAGCCTTGGCGGCCGGACTGTCCGACTCCACCTGGGCCACCAGCGCGCCGCTCTTGTCGGCCGCGGGCAGATGCAGCGCGGTCGCCATCGCCGCGGAGACCGGCTGGGTCTCGACGCCCAGGTAGCCGCGGGTGACGTGGCCATGCGCCTGCAGTTCGGCCACCACTGTGCGCACCATGTCCGACGGGATGGCGAAACCGATGCCGACGCTGCCGCCCGAGGGCGAGATGATGGCGGAGTTCACCCCGACCACATGGCCGTCCTGGGTGAACAGCGGGCCGCCGGAATTGCCCTGGTTGATGGGGGCGTCGATCTGGATGAAGTTGTCGTAGGGGCCGGAGCCGATGTCGCGGCCGCTGGCCGAGACGATGCCGGCGGTGACGGTGCCACCCAGGCCGAACGGATTGCCCATGGCGACCACCCACTCGCCCGGCCGCACTTTCGCCGAATCGCCGAGGTTGACGAAGGGCAGCGGATGGCCGGCGTCGATCTTCAGCACTGCGAGATCGGTGCGGGCGTCGTGGCCGATGACCTTGGCGGTAAGCTCGGTGCCGTCGGCCAGCGTGACGCTGACGGAGTCCGCGTTGTTGACGACATGGTTATTGGTCACCACGGTGCCGTCGGCATCGATGATGAAGCCGGAGCCGCGCGCCTCGACGGCGTGCTGACGGCCCGGGCGCTGCATGCCGAACGGCGTCGGGGTCTCCTCATCGCTGGCGGGTTGGCTGCGCAGCTTGGTGGTGATGGACACCACCGCGGGCTTCACGCGGGCCACCAGGTCGACGAAGTCAGGCAGGGTACTGGCCGGCGCGACGGGCGCGATCGCGGCGACGGGATCGGCGGCGAGGGCGTAATGGCCGGCGGCGAACCCACCGAGAGCGGTGCCAGCCAGCAGCACGGCAGCGAGGCCGGTGCGGAAGCGGCGCCTGACGGGGCGCGTATCAAGCTGGGACATAAGGAACTCCATGTGAGAAGTCGGGTGCCGGGGCACTGCGGGAACGGCCCGGCCGCTGCTGTGGAAAATAGGTTTGGCACCCCATCGTCACACTGTCGCCGGGGTTAAATACGCTTTATATGCGTGAATTGTAATGTTGCGGTCAGCCCGGTGGGAGTCGTGGTGCTCCGGTTCGCCATTGCGCAGCGGGCGCCGGGCCGGCTAGGAGGGGGTCTGTGCCGGGTTGGCCGAGTGGCTAGGCACCTGATTTGTAATCAGGTCGACAGAGGTTCGAATCCTCTACCCGGCAGACGCCCATGCCAACCGCCGCGACGCTTGGCGCCTCACGCGTTCGTCACCCGGTTCTCCACCAGCTCGGTCACCACCGCCGGATCGGCGAGCGTCGATATGTCGCCCAGCCCCTCGGTCTCGTTGGCGGCGATCTTGCGCAGGATGCGGCGCATGATTTT
>PLTJ01000151.1 GCA_003164455.1 Acetobacteraceae bacterium | reverse complement strand
GCCGCGCCCCGGCCGGCCAGGGTGTTCAGGATGGCCTGGCGCACCTCGTCCGGCGCCGCTTCCTCGACCGCCCGGCGCAGCTTGTGCATTTGCCGGCGCGCGGCATAGAGCTGGTCGATCAGGGAGAGCACGACCGGCAGGCTGTCGTCGTCGATGCCGAGATCGTTGCGCAGCTCGCGGATCAGGCGGACGCGGGCGACGTCGATCTCCTGGAAGCGATACTGTCCGGGCGGACCCTCGGCACGCAGCCAGGCGTTGCCGATCCATTGCTCCACCTCGCCCGCTTGCAGCCCGGCGACGCGCCCGCAGAGGATGTCGATGGTGATCATGCGTCCCCCGTCATGCCACGCCGCGGATTGCCGGCGGGGTCGGGCGCCCGGTCCCGCAGGAAACCTTCGAGCTTGTCGTCGACCGCCCCGATCACGACCTTGAGGGTGACATAGGCGTCCCCCGCGGGCTGGCCGGCATGCGCCGGCACGCCCTTGCCGCGCAGACGCAACTGCGCGCCGGTGTCGGAATGGTGGGGGATGGTGACGCTGAGATTGCCCGACGGCGTCGGCACGGTGATCTTGCCGCCGAGCACCGCCTCGGCCAGCGTGACCGGAACCTCGAAGCGGATGTCGCGGCCGTCGCGGCGAAAGAACGGATGCGGCGTGACGTGGATTTCGATCAGCGCATCGCCGGTAGGGCCGCCGTTGAGGCCGGGCTGACCCTGGCCCTTCAGGCGCATGACCTGGCCGTCCTCGATGCCGGGCGGCACGCGAACGTCGAGGTGCTTGCCCTGCGGCAGGGTCAGCCGCTGCGTCGCGCCGTTGATCGCGTCGAGGAAATCGACGGCCAGGGTGTACTGCAGGTCGCCCCCGCGCATGCGCATGTTCGGCTGGGCGCTGCCCTCGCCGCGGCGGAACAACTCGGCGAAGATGTCGCCGATGTCCTGCTCGTCGACGGTCGCGCCGTTGCCGGCGCCGCCCGGGCGGTAGCGCGTGCCTTGCGGACCCTCGGCATGTCCCTGCCATGAGGGCCGCTGCGGCCGCTCCTGACCGGAGGCGTCGATTTCGCCGCGGTCGTAGCGCGCGCGCCGATCCGGATCCGACAGCAGATCGTTGGCGCCGGAGAGTTCCTTGAAGCGTTCCTCGGCGGACTTGTTGCCGGGGTTCAGGTCGGGATGGTGCTTCTTGGCGAGCTTGCGATAGGCGCCGCGGATGTCCTTGTCGCTTGCGCCGGGCTTCAGCCCCAGAACCTCATAGGGATCTCGTGCAGCCATTGATCTGTCCCGGTGGATGTGCAGTGCGCAACTGAGCAGCCCAGCCGCTATCGATATGGCGAACGAATACCGCCATTGCGAGTCCGCGACAGGGAAACGTGACATCGACGGCCCGGCGGTTCAAGCCCCCGAGCCGGCGCCTCATCCCCCACCTCCGGCGGGCTCGGCCGCCGGGAGCCCCGCCGCGGCGGCTTCCGGCACGACGGTTTGCTGGGCCGCCAGAAGCTCCTGCCGGCGGCCGAGCCACAGTCCGTTGACAAGCCACAGGGCGGCGATCGGAATCGCCACCAGGGCAAGCTCGGCGGTGCCCAAACCCAACCCGCGCAACACGGCGGTGGACCAGGCGCCGACCTGATCGCCGGTGCGGTAGACAATGGTGTCGATGAAGCTCTTCGCCTTGAAGCGGTCCTCGCGCGCGACGACGGTAAAGAGAAGCTCGCGGGTCGGCCGCGCGATCGCGTAATCGGCGGCGCGGCGCAAGACCTGGAACACCGCCACGGCCGCGATGGTCGGCAACAGGGCGAGCGCGCCGAACCCGATGATGGTCAGGGCCGGCAGCAGGCCAAGCGACAGCGCGACCCCGAACGTCAACAAAATACGTCCGGTCAGGAACAGCTGAATGACCAGCGTCAGGACGTTGACCAGCAGATCGACGGTGGCGAAGAACGTGATCTGCGCCCCGCGACTGCTGAAGCTGCGGCTGACGATGCCGGCCTGCTCCATGTAGAGGAACGTCGACGTCACCGAGAACAGCAGCAGAAAAACGCCGACGTTGACGAGATAGCGCGAGCGGAAGGTGTGGACGATGCCGCCGAATATGCCCCCGCCGATCGTCTTTTCGCCACCGCTTCCGACGGGCCGGCGTTGCAGCGTCGGCGACAGGCGCGACAGGCGGCCGACGCTGAACACCGCGACCTCGAGCAAAAGCGCCGAGCCGATCATCAGGAAGATCGGCGACACGTAATGCGCCAGCGAGGCGGTCAGGCTCGAGCCGACGATCGCGCCGACCGTGGCGCCGGCCGCGATCATGCCGAACAGCCGCTTGCCCTGCTCGGGACTGAACAGATCGACGTTCATCTGCCAGAACACCGAGACCACAAACAGATTGAACACCGACACCCAGATGAAAAAAATCCGTCCGATCCAGACCGCCGAACGCGGGTCGGACCAGTGCAGGATGGCGGCGAACAGCAGGATGTTGACGACGAAGAAATGGTAGGTGATCGGGATGAACCGGCTGCGCGGCAATTTCGCGACCAGCCAGGCAAACGGCAGGTTCAGCAGCAGCATGCCGACGAGCGAGCCGGTGAACAGCCATTGCAGATTGTTGACGCCGCCGGCGACTCCCATCTGGTCGCGGATCGGCCGTATGATGTAATACGATGACAGGACCGAGAAGATATAGAGCCAGCACCAGCCGACGACGCGAACCTCCTCCGGCCTGACATCGATGACCCGTCTCAGCAGCCGGTAGAAGAGACCGCCGCCAGGGGGCTCCGGGGCGGTTCCGCCGCGGTCGATCAACGCCGGATCACTTCAGACCCGTGACAATCTGTCGGATCTCGTCGGGCGTATGTTCACCGGCGAGCGGCGTTCCCGGGATCAGGTACTTGCCCATGGCGAGCGGCCCGATCGGCACCGGCTCGAACCCGGCCTCGCGCGCCAGCGTCGAGGCCACCGCGATGGCGCCGGCGTCGTCGCCGGCCATGGGAACACCGAAATGCAGGGCCGGGCTCTTCGTCCGGTCCGCCAGATCGGTATAATGGATCGCGTTGAAGGCGCGCACCAGATGCACCCCCGGCAGCAGTTCCGCCGTGGCGAGAGCGGCGCCTTTGTCGCGCGCCCAGGTCCCGATCTCGCCGTCGCGCGGCACAACCGGGTTGCTCGCGTCGAGAACCAGGACCTTGGCCGCGAGCGCGGGCCCATAATCCAGGCCGATCTGCTTCTCCGCGGCGTAGGGCACGGCGAGCAGCACGACGTCGGCGAAGGCGATGGCTTCCGCCGGCGTGCCGGCACGCGCCAACGGCCCGAGGCCGGCGACGAGTTCCTTCAATTGTTCGGGATGGCGCGAGGAAAACATCACCGGGTGGCCAGCCTTCACCCATAGCGCGCCGAGCGTGCTGCCGATATGACCGGCGCCGACAGTGGCGATCTTGAGCGGCGCGGTGCCTGGCGCCTGAGCGAAAACAGCCAGCGGCGACGTCGCGAGCACAAGCATCGTCGTAACACCGGCGATGGAGCGGAAAAGATCGCGGCGGTTGCCATCAACAATTCGATATCGGGCCATTATCGACTCCTTGGAGCGCATCATGCTCAGGCGGCGGGAAAGGCATTTTAGCCGAGTGAGGCAAAGAATTCGACCATTTTCCGCCTCTCCGCCGCATCCGGCGGACGGGGGCGTCCGGCGCCGAGATTGTCGGCCATATGGTCGGGATTCCTCGTGCCGGGGATCACCGCGGTCACCGCCGGATTGCCGAGAAGATACTTGATGAAGAACTGCCCCCAACTCACGGCGCCGAATTCGCCCGCCCACTCCGGCACCGGCCGCTGCTGCACCGCGCNNGCCGTCAGCACCGCCGCCCCGACCTCGGCCGCCGCCGGGATCAGCCGCTTTTCCGCCTCGCGATCCTCGAGCGAATAATCGACCTGAAGAAAGTCCGGCTTCTCGCGCCGCAACACCGCTTCGGCCGCTTCGAAGGCACCGCGGTAGGTCGTCGTTATACCGATGTACCGGCAGAAGCCTTGCGCCTTCCAGTCGCGCAGCATGGCCAGGTCCTGGCGCGGATCACTGACATTGTGGAGCTGCATCAGATCGACCGTGTCGGTGCGCAGCCGCCGCAAGGACGCGCGCAGCGCCGCCGGACCGCTGCCGCGATCGTAGGATTCGAGCTTGGTGGCGAGAAAAATACGGCTCCTCAATCCGGCCTCGGCGACGAGGTCGCCCACCACGCTCTCCGCCCGTCCATAGGACGGCGCGGTATCGATGACCTTGCCGCCGGCAGCGGCCAGGCTTCGGATGACGGCGGCGCGGGCGCCGCGCTGCGCCGGATCGCCGCCGATGTCGAAGACGCCGGAGGTGCCGAGCCCGATCACCGGCAGCGGTTCGCCGGATCGCGGAATCGTGCGCGTGAGCAATGGCGCGGCATCGGCCTGTGCTTTTGCGGGCCTTTCCCAGCCGGGCAGCCATAACGCCGCCCCGAGCCCGGTACAAACCGCGAGCAGACCGCGACGCGATGGCGTCCCCTCAAGGCATTGATTCATCTCAGCCTCCCTGTCGGGCCGAGGCCAGCCCCACCGATCCCCGATCCAGCCCGATAGCCAAATATACCCTGTTCACGTGGGAAGCTGGAAACACCGTCGCTGCCCATCCGCGCTGGCCGGACCCTGGGCCGTGCTGGGGTTGACAGTTTAACATGTTTTGTCCATTTGTTACGGCAGGCCTGGACGGTGGGTGGTGCAGGACAGTGGTAGCTCGTAACGATCTTCAACGGCGTGAAGCGATCATCGAGGCGGCGTGGACATGTTTTTTGCAGCATGGCTATGCCAAGACCTCGTTGGAGGACGTTGCCAAACGTGCCGGTCTGTCCCGGCCGCTGATCTATTTGCAATTCGCAAATAAACGGGAGTTATTCGGCTGTGCCATCGAGAAAATGATGGACAAGAACTTTGATGCGGCAAAAAAGATATTAAACCTGGACATCGAAAAAAAAGCAAAACTCCTGCGTATTATCGATGCGTGGTTACTTGATCCCCTGGAACATCTCATGAGTTCTCCGCAAGGAGACGAGTTGTTTGATCAGGCCCTGGGAGTGACGCCCACTGTGCAAAGCACTCACCGTGAGCGGACCGGGCAACTGCTGGCCGCGGTGATCGACGAAGCCGCCGCCGCGGAGGTGTTCCGGCTGGCGCTGAAGGGGCTGCTGACGGACCGTCCCTCCATCGAGACGCTGCGCGCACGCGTGGCCGTGCTCGCCGAACACTTCATTATCTGAGGAATCCATCTCTCGCCATGCTGTGCAACGCAACGGACCTTGTGCCGCCAGGACAGTTTCACCCTCACGCGGCGGACGCGCGCAAGCCTATCCTCGCCCGCGAACAGCCAACCGGATGTCGGGGGCCTCGTATGCGCAACCACTGGACCGCAAAAGCTCTTGTTGCCGCGCTGATGCTTGCTTTTGCCGTCCCCGCCCAGGCCCAGTTCGGCCCGGCCGGCCCGCCGATCGTTGGTGTCATCAAGGTGCAGAAGCAATCGGTCATCGAAAGCAGCGACTTCGTCGGCCGCGTGCAGGCGACCGACCGCGTGGATATCGTCGCCCGCGTCACCGCCTTCATCGAGCAGCAACTGTTCACCGAGGGCGCCGAGGTTCACCAGGGTGACCTGCTGTACCGCCTGGAGCGCCCGCCGTTCGAAGCCGATCTGCAGGCAAAGCAGGCGACGGTGGCACAGGAGCAGGCCTTGCTGCGCAACGCCGTCATCACGCTCAACCGCGCCCAGACCCTGCTGAACACGCCCGCCGGCCAGCGCTCCACGGTGGATGACGCGCTGGCCCAACAGGCCAGCCTGGCGGCGCAGGTCCTGTTGGCCCAGGCGCAGCTCAAGTCGTCGCAGATCAACCTGGACTACACCGAGATCCACGCACCGATTGCCGGCAAGATCGGCCGCACCGCGCTGACCATAGGCAACGTGGTCACCCCCAGCTCCGGCGCGCTGGTCACCATCGTCA
>PLTJ01000385.1 GCA_003164455.1 Acetobacteraceae bacterium | reverse complement strand
AGGCGTGCGGTGATCTGGCCGAGCGGGACGACGCCGGGCTGCCCTTGTCGTGTCCGCGCGCCGTGTCCGCCGCCGGGCTGGCGGGCGAGCGGTGCTGATCCCGGGCGGCCCGGCTCTATGATTGATCGGCCGCCGGGAAGCCTCCGGGCTGATAAATCCAAAGCTCTCGATCCGCATATTTCGCAGGCAGCAGGCGAAGGCAGGAACGGTCCACAAGGAATGCCTGTCCTGGCTTCCCGCCTGAGTCCCAGGACGGCTGATCGACGGCGCACAACCATTGCCTGCCGTCCTGGCCCTTCACCAAATAGCGAAACTGAAGCTCCTGCGAGCAGTCCGCCCCCGGGCGGTAGCCACAGATGACGATCGGGGTCTTACATTTGTCAGGTATCTCTTCAGGCATCGTTTGTCCCCTCATTTGCGGACACACTGCGGACATTTTTCGCGGAAATTCCCGGCGCAAACACCGGAGCCGAAGAAAATCTAACGATTTCAGTTTATTGCTGGTGCCGACGCGGAGGGTCGAACTCCGGACCTACTGATTACGAATCAGTTGCTCTACCACTGAGCTACGTCGGCGATCTTTTGTTTTTATTGGGTTTTTTGGCTAGGCCGGAAACCCTTAGTCTCGGTATAGTCTCAACCAGGAGTCCAAAAAGATAAGGGCGCCCCGAAGAGCGGCCCCTTGTAACGGCGAACGGCAGGGTAGTCCAGCCACTCCTCTGTCGCGGTAGGGACGCGGGTCACCCCGCGCCCCTACCGCGACAGAGGCCACTACCCACAAGGCCATCCATTCAACGGCTTGCCGGAGGCATCTCACGGAATGAAACACCGACACTGTACCATGTCGGCTATCATTGGTTAGCTGCCCCCATCGGGGTGCTAACGCACCCAGACCAGTCGGCATCCCGAAATGAGGGATGCCAGCCATGCGGGGATGCCAACCAGCCGCCCGTTGACCATCATCACAAAGCTGTTAGCCTAATTGGGAATTAGGCAGGTCATGGGGACCTGTTGTATCCGTTGGCGGACTCCCGTTTTTTCAAAAAATCTACTCTGCACAATGGGTTACAGTAAAAGATCTTCGTCGATGCCGACGATGGCGCGGTGCACGATGCGCGCATCACGCACTGATCGATGTTTGCAGCGCTTGCGTTGTTGATTCGCAATGACTGCCGCCCCCGGCGCATTTTCCTGCCCTAAGCCAGCCCCGCTTACAGGAGCCCCCCATGATCGGAAGACTGAATCACGTTGCCGTCGCTGTCCCCGACCTGGACAAAGCCACCGCTGTGTATCGCGACATTCTCGGTGCGAAGGTGTCCGCGCCGCTGGCGCAGCCGGCGCATGGCGTAACCGTGGTGTTCGTCGAGCTGCCGAACACCAAGATTGAGCTGTTGCTGCCGATGGGCGACCAAAGCCCGATCAAGGCCTTTCTCGAGAGAAACCCGGCCGGGGGCATCCACCACCTTTGCTATGAGGTCAACGACATTCTCGCCGCCCGCGACGCGCTCAAGGCCAAGGGGTTGCGCGTGCTGGGGAACGGCGAGCCGAAGATCGGGGCACACGATATGCCGGTGCTGTTCCTTCACCCGAAGGACCTTAATGGCTGCCTGGTGGAATTGCAGCAGATCTGACCCGGCCTGCGCGACCCTGACAGCAAAGGATCAATTGCCATGACACTGGATGCCAAGATCCTCAAAGACCTGAGTGACCGACGGGGCAGGATTTTCGTTGGTGGCGGTGAGGACAAGGCCCGCGCTCGCCACAATCAGGGCCGCATGACCGCGCGTGAACGCCTCGCCGCGCTGTTCCAGGAAGGCACCTTCCAGGAAATCGGCATGCACATCCGCAGCGCCCGCCAGGCGGGCGTCGCCCACCAGAAAGACCTACCGGCGGACGGCGTCATAGTCGGGACGGGCTATGTCGGCGGTCGCGCGGTTGCTGCCTTCAGCCAGGACTTTACGGTCGCCGCCGGCACGCTCGGCAAGATGCATGCATCGAAAATCGTTCGCGCCATGCAAACCGCGGCACATACCGGTATGCCGATCGTGGCCTTCAACGATTCCGGAGGGGCGCGCATCCAGGAAGCGGTGGACGCACTGTCCGGTTACGCCGAGGTGTTCTACCAGAATGTGCTGCTGTCCGGCGTGGTACCCCAGATCGCGGTGATCTGCGGGCCTTGTGCCGGCGGGGCCGCCTACTCGCCGGCCCTGATGGACTTCGTGATCATGACGCAGTCGCACGCTCAGATGTTCATTACCGGCCCCGAGGTTATCAAGGCGGTGACCGGCAAGACGACAACCATGGACGAGGTTGGCGGCGCGGTGATGCATGCCACAGTCAGCGGCAACGTGCACTTTCTCGCCGAAAACGACGCGCACGCCGTCCAGCTCGTACAGCGTCTGCTGAGCTTCCTGCCGACAAACAACTCCGAGGAACCGCCGCATCGGCTCAGCGCCGATATCGACGAAAGCCCAGACGAGACAATGAACGCGCTGATCCCGGACGACAACATGCGGCCGATGGATGTGCGCGCGGTGATCACGCGGCTGGTTGACGGCGGCGACTTCCTTGAGGTCCACGCCAGCTTCGCTGAGAACATCATCGTCGGCTTCGCGCGTATCCACGGCATGGTGGTTGGTGTGATCGCCAACCAGTCGGCGGTGCGGGCCGGGGCGCTCGATATCGATGCTTCCGACAAGGCTGCGCGTTTCATCCGCTTTTGTAACGCCTTCAACATCAGCCTGGTCACCCTGGTCGACGTGCCCGGCTTCCTGCCGGGTATCGAACAGGAGCGTGGCGGCATCATCCGCCATGGCGCCAAGCTTCTGTTCGCGTATGCCTCGGCGACAGTGCCAAAGATCACGGTCATTCTGCGCAAGGCGTATGGCGGCTCCTACGTCGCGATGTGCAACCAGGAGCTGGGGGCTGATTTCGTTTTCGCCTGGCCGTCGGCAGAGATTGCGGTCATGGGCGCCGAGGCGGCCGTCAACGTTCTGCACGGCAAGGAGCTGAAGGGAGCGCCGGATCACCATGCCAGGGTGGCCGAACTGGCGGCGGCTTACCGTGCGGAGTTCACCTCGCCCTACCTGTCGGCGGGTGCCGGTTACATAACCGACGTCATCGAGCCCGCGGCAACGCGTTGGACCATCGGGCTGGCACTGCGCAAACTGCGGGGCAAGCGCGAGATGCGGCCGCCGAAGAAGCACGGGAACATTCCGCTGTGACGCGCCAGGACAGGTCGGCAACACGCCATGTATGACATCATGCACGGCAGCGGCCCGTTGCACAATTGGGCAGGTATCGTCATCACCGTTGGCCTGATGTACCTGGCGTGGCGGCTCATTGCCGCGTTTCAGCACCGCTCCCGCGGTCCCCGGAACGCGCTGGCGGCACCCGCCGCCGCACCGGCACCACTCCTGGCCCAGCCAGCAGCCCCTGAGGCACCTTCGCCCGAGGACATCGTTGTGATCGCCGCGGCGGTCCACGCGATGTTGGGTGCCCATCGCATCGTTCACATCGAGACCAGCAACGCGCCTCAGGTCTGGGCGCTCGAAGGTCGCTGGATGCACCAGACCTCTCATAATCTCGGCTAACGAAGAGTCTTCAGGAATCAAGCTATGATCAAGAACTTCCGGATCACGGTGGATGGCCGCAGTTACGATGTGGCGGTCGAGGATCTTGACCAACCGGCCACAGCTCCCGCCTTCGTGCCTGCCGTGTCCGTTGTCCATGCCGCGCCCGCGGCGGCAGCCGCACCGACATCGCACCCCGTGGCGGCTCAGGCTGCGGAGGCAGGCGCCGGTACCATCGTCGCCCCGTTGGGTGGGGTGGTATTCTCGATCGATGTGGCGGTCGGCCAGAACGTCGCCGTGAACGACAAGGTCGCGACCATCGAGGCGATGAAGATGAAGACCGAGGTGATGTCGAAGGTTGCCGGCACGGTCAAAAGTATCGCGGTCAATGTGGCCGAGAGCGTGGAAACCGGGCAGGTGCTGATGACCGTGGAATGAGCTGCCGCCCCTGATTCGCCTGCGTTGCCTGGCCAACACATCACGCGGTCATCCATCGCCTACGATATCCCCTTCACGGACTGCCGGCGCTTCCACCGACACCGCCTCTTGCAGGAGATTGCAATGGAAAAAGATACCGTCACGTTTTCGGTACTGCTCAGCGTGATCGACTTTTTTCTCAGCATGGTGATGATTTCAGGGATCGGCCTGATTCTTAGCCTGCTTCCCCGCCTGAATCGCCTCGGCAAACTGGACGAGAAGAGCATGCGTCGCGGTCACTGACCGCCGTCGGCACGCAGGGAAAGGGCTACTCGATCATGTTCGACCAAATGATGTCGTTCGTTGCCGCGATGGGTGCGCAGACCGGCCTCGCGCAGATCTGGTGGGGCAACGTCGTGATGATCGCGATCGGCATCGCGATGATCCTGCTTGCAGTCATCAAGAAATATGAACCGTTGCTGTTGGTGGGGATCGGCTTCTCCTGCATCATATCGAACGTTCCCGGTGCCGACCTGGTGTTGCCGGGCGGGCTGTTTCACTACGCCTATGAAGGCGTCCAGTTGCTGATCCTGCCGCCGCTGATCTTCTTTGGCGTCGGCGCGATGACGGACTTCGGGCCGATGATCGCCAACCCCAAGCTGGTCATCCTGGGGGCAGCAGCACATCTCGGCATATTTGTCGCCCTGATCGGCGCCAAACTGCTTGGCTTCACCATTTACGAGGCCGGCGCGATCGGCATCATCGGTGGCGCCGACGGGCCGATGGCGATCTTCATGACGATGAAACTGGCGCCGCACCTGCTGCCGCAGATATCGGTGGCCGCCTATTCCTACATGGCGCTGATGCCGCTGATCCAGCCGCCCGTCATGAAGCTGCTGACGACCAAGCGGGAGCGCATGATCCGCATGAAACAGATGCGCGTCGTGACCCGGGTGGAACGTATCGCCTTCCCGATCATCATCGGCATCGTCGTCAACCTGCTGCTGCCGCCGGTGGCGCCGCTGATCACCATGCTGATGTTGGGCAACCTGTTCAAGGAAGTGCTGGTGACCGAGCGCCTCGCCAAGACCGCCGCGAACGAGGTGATGAACGTCGTCATCGTGATGCTCACCATCGCCATCGGGTCCACCATGTCAGCCGACCGGTTCCTGACCGGCACTACGCTCGAGATCATCCTGCTGGGCCTGGTGGCCTTCATATTCGGCACCGGGTCGGGCGTGCTCGGAGCGAAAGTGATGAACCTGTTCCTCAAGGAAAAGATCAATCCGCTGCTGGGATCGGCCGGAATTGCCTCAGTTCCGATCGCCGCCCGTGTGGCGCACATGGTGGCCCTGCAGGACGATCGCGAAAACTTCCTGATCTATCATGCGATGGGGCCGAACCTGGCCGGCGTGTTCGGCACGGCGCTGTCCGGCGGCATCATGCTGGCGCTGTTGCAGTAGGAAGGCCGCGCTCGTCGCGCCTTCGCCGCCGTCAGGCCGCGCCAAATGCGACATCCCCGGCGGTGATCCGCCGGGGGCCGTTACCGGTCTCCAGGATCATCGCTCCGTCGGCGTCGAGATCGCGGAAGATGCCCCGTTCCTGACGGTTGCCCAGCGTCACGGTCACTTCCTGTCCAAGCCCCTGCGCGCGCGCCAGCCAGGCGGTCCGTACCGGAGCGAACCCGGCGCCCTCCCAACGTTGCAGCCATTGCCCGAGAAGCATCAGGAACGCCTGCAATCCGCCTTCCGGCGTGACCGTCGCACCATGCGCGCGCAGGCTGGTTGCACGATAGGGCGTATCCGTGGGGGCATCCGCCAGGTTGAGGCCAACACCGAGCACGGCCCACGTCAGTCTTTCGCCGCCGCTCAGTGCCTCTGGAAGGATTCCCGCCACCTTGGCGCCGTCGATCTGCACATCATTGGGCCATTTCAGCGCGACGGGATCGGGACGCGGCAACAACCCGACGACACACTCGGCCACAACCACGGCAGCAAGAAAGCCCAACTCGGCTCCCCGCGATGCCCGCGCCGAGGGACGCAGCACGACCGACACGAACAGATTGCCCGGCGGGCTATGCCAGGGCCGGTTGTATCGCCCATGTCCGGCGGTCTGCTCGTCCGCCCAGATCACCGTGCCGTGCGCGCATCCGCTTGCAGCCAGCCGTTTGGCTTCCTCGTTCGTCGAATCCAACTGCGCGTGGTGCCGTACCAGGAACAAGTCAGACGGCACGGCAACTCAGCGCCACAGCTCTTTTGGCCGTCAGCTCTGGGAGGAGAAGCTGACTCATGGCTTGGCTTTGCCGACATCCGGAACCGCACTGGCAAATAGCGCGGCGATGATCTGTTCGGAGGCCATCACCGCGGACAACGTCCCGTCTCGCACCTGCCCGGCGACGCCTTCCGCGATCGCGCTGACCTCCGGCTGCCGGTGCAGCATATCGTGGATCTGCTGATCGACGAGCGACCACATCCAGTTGGCGTTCTGCTCACTGCGCCGTTGGCGCAGATAACCGGTGCGCACGCGTTCGGCGGTGCGGTCGGAAATGATCTGCCATATCTCAGCCAGCCCAGTGCCTTCCACCGCGCTGCACGTGACCACCGGGGCCTTGCCGTGGTCCGGATCGGACAGCAGCTGCATGGCGTAGGCGTACTTGGATGCCGCCTGTCTTGCCGGCATGACGTTGTTGCCATCCGCTTTGGTGATGGCGATCAGGTCGGCCAGCTCCAGCAGGCCGCGCTTGATGCCTTGCAACTCGTCGCCGGCTCCGGCCAGCATCAGCACCATCAGGAAGTCGGTCATCTCGGCGACCGTCGCTTCCGATTGGCCAACCCCCACCGTCTCGATCATGACGACGTCGTAGCCCGCTGCCTCGCACAACAGCACGGTCTCGCGCGTCTGCCGTGCCACCCCGCCCAGCACCATGCCGCTAGGCGAAGGCCGGATGAAGGCGTTGGGATCGCAACTGAGCTTGATCATCCGCGTCTTGTCGCCCAGCAGGCTGCCGCCGGACCGTGCGCTGGACGGATCGATCGACAGCACCGCCACCCGGTGATCGCGCGTCGTAAGAAAGCCGCCGAAGGCCTCGATCAATGCGCTCTTGCCTGCACCGGGTACGCCGGTCAGGCCAATCCTGATCGATTTTCCGGCGTGCGGCAAAATCCGATTCACCAGTTCGCGCGCCATCTCCTGCTGGTCGGGGCGCGAAGACTCGATCAGGGTGATGGCCCGCGCGAGCACGCCGCGATTGCGCGCGAGCACGCCCTGCAGGTAGTCGTCCACCGTCATACGCGCCAACGGCCGACCTGCCCCGTAGTCGCGCCCAGGCGCCCAATTACCGCTCATCGACGTCGCCGTGCCGTGTGCTGATCAGGCCGCTTTGCCGGCGATCCGCCCGAGCAGCACGTCGAGGATCTTGATCGCCGAGTCCGAGATCACCGTCCCGGGTCCGAAAATGGCATCAGTGCCGTAGGCGTAAAGTTCGTCGTAGTCCTGCGGCGGGATGACGCCACCGGCAATGACCAGAATGTCGTCGCGCCCAAGTCCCACCAGCGCCCGCTTGAGCTGCGGGATCAGCGTGAGATGCCCGGCGGCCAGGGAACTGGCGCCGACCACATGCACGTCGTTGTCCGCGGCTTCCTGAGCGGCTTCCTCGGGGGTCTGGAACAGAGGGCCGACATCCACGTCGAAGCCGATGTCGGCAAATGCCGAGGCCACCACCTGCTGGCCGCGATCGTGCCCATCCTGTCCCAGTTTGGCGATCAGGATGCGCGGCCGCCGCCCTTCGGCCTTCACGAACGCCTCGACCCTGTCACGCGCGCGCTTGATGGCGGTCATCGTGTCGCCAACCTGCTTGGCATAGACACCGACGGCGAGCTGTGGTGTCGGTTGGAACCGGCCATAGACTTTCTCCAGCGCAAAGCTGATTTCGCCCACGGTCGCCTTCAGCCGCGCGGCCTTGATCGAGAGATCGAGCAGATTGCCCTCGCCACCGCGAGCGCACTCGGTCAGCGCGTCCAGGGCCGCATCGACATCCACCTGGTTGCGTTGCGCCCGCAGATCCTGCAAGCGCTTGATCTGCGACTCGCGCACTGCCGTGTTGTCGATCTTCAGCACGTTGATCGGGTCGTCCGTCATGGGCTGGTATTTGTTGAGCCCAACGATGGTCTGCCGGCCAACGTCGATCAGCGCCTGGGTGCGCGCGGCGGCGTCGGCGATGCGCATTTTGGGCAGGCCCGCCTCGATCGCCTTGGTCATGCCGCCGTGCTCTTCACATTCGACAATGTGCGCCCAGGCCTTGCGCGCCAGTTCGTTGGTCAGCGCCTCCACGTAATAGCTGCCGCCCCAGGGATCGATCACGTTGTCGGTGTCGGTCTCCTCCTGCAGGAACAACTGCGTGTTGCGCGCGATGCTGGCAGAGAACTCCGTCGGCAGCCCGAGTGCCTCGTCCAGCGAGTTCGTGTGCAGGCTCTGCGTCTGACCTTGGGTGGCGGCCATCGCTTCGATGCAGGTGCGGGTTACGTTGTTGTACACGTCCTGCGCCGTCAGGCTCCAGCCGCTGGTCTGGCTGTGGGTGCGCAGCGACAGGCTCTTGGGGTTCTTGGGGTCGAACATCTTGACGATTTTGGCCCACAGCATGCGGGCCGCCCGCAGTTTGGCGGTCTCCATCATCACGTTCTCGCTGATCGACCAGAAGAACGACAGCCTTGGCGCGAAGTCGTCCACCGACATGCCGGTGCCGACGCCCGTACGCAGGTATTCCAACCCGTCCGCAAGCGTGTAGCCAAGCTCCAGGTCGGCGGTCGCCCCAGCCTCCTGCATGTGATATCCGGAGATACTGATGCTGTTGAACGACGGCATGTTTTGGGCAGTGTAGCTGAAGATGTCACCGACGATACGCATGCTGGGCGTCGGCGGATAGATGAACGTGTTGCGGACCATGAACTCCTTCAGGATGTCGTTCTGAATGGTCCCTGACAGCTTCTTCTGCTCGACGCCCTGCTCCTCCGCGGCGATGACGTACATCGCCAGGATCGGCAGCACCGCGCCGTTCATTGTCATCGACACGCTGATCTGGCCGAGCGGAAGGCCGTCGAACAGGATTCGCATGTCCAGAATGCTGTCGATTGCCACGCCGGCCATGCCGACATCACCCAGTACGCGGGCATTGTCGCTGTCATAGCCGCGATGCGTCGGCAGATCGAAGGCAACGCTGAGACCTTTCTGGCCGGCCGCCATGTTCTTTTTGTAGAAGGCGTTCGAGGCCTCGGCGGTCGAGAAGCCGGCATACTGGCGGACCGTCCACGGCCGCGTCACATACATCGAGGCATACGGGCCGCGGACAAACGGCGCGAAGCCGGGAAAGCTGTCGAGATGCTCCAGGCCAGCGCGGTCGGCGGCCGTATAGAGCGGCTTGACCCCAATGCCCTCCGCGGTCTGCAAGGTCAGATCGGACAGCGGCTTGAGCGCGCTGTGCTCGGCGTCGCTGCGCCATTGTTCGAGGTCAGCCGCGTTCGCGGCCGCGGCGAAGGGGATGTCGGCGAAATTGGGGATCTTGTTCATGACTGCACGTCCTCCGCACGCAACAGCGACCACAACACCTCGAGGACATCGCATCGGACGAAGATGAAGCGGTCGACACCGGCTGCCCGGTAAGCGGTCTCCGATTGACCCGGGTGGCCGGCGAGCACCACGGTGCGCGCCCCGGCGGCCTTGAGCTTCGGCGCCAGTTCGCCCACCACGTTCGCATATTGCTTGTCGGTCGAACAGATTACCGCGATCTTTGCCCCACTGGCGGCGAACCCCGACGCCGCTTTGTCGACATCGAACCTCGCCTCCTGTGCCAGCACCTCGAAACCGCCGGCTTCAAAGAAGTTGCGTGAATAATTCTTGCGCGCGACCTGCTCGGCGATGCTGCCGACACCAGCGAGATACACGCGTGGGCGGTTGCCGTGCTTGCTCGCGAACGCCTCGGCGGCATCGCGCAGCTCTTCGAACGCGGCGTCGTACGGATGCACCGCAAGCGGCGCCATCACCGCCGGCTCGCCGCCTGCGGGGCTCAGGCGCCTCGCGATCTCACCCAGTGTGGCCCCGGCCTCCGCCGCGACGATCGCCGCCGCGGTGGCCACGCCGCTGCCGATCGCGGACACGGCGCCTAATGCATCGAGTGCAACCTCGCGACCTTGCTGGTGCTGACGGCGCCAGTCGGACAGCCGCCGGGACGCCGCCATGGTGAGTTGGTCGTAGGCGGCCCGTTCCTGCTCGGTACGGTTCTCGGTCAGGATCGGATGCTCGCTGACGCCGGTGACGGCGACCTTGCGGACGGCGATATCCTTCTCACGCGCCGCTTCCGTGGGCGTGATTTGCTCCGTTACCCAGCCGCTGAGCACGGCCTTGATCATGCCGCCCTGTGCCTCGACCTGTTGCAGCACCGACCATGCCCGCCTAGCGATCTCGTTGGTGTACCACTCGATGTACCAGGCGCCGCCGGCCGGGTCGATCACCTGCGAAAGGTGGCATTCCTCGGCGAGGATAAGCTGCGTGTTGCGTGCGTTGCGGCGGCTTACCTCGCTCGGCAGGCCGGTCGGGGCGTCGAACGGGGTGGTGGTGATGATGTCCGCCCCCGCCACCGCGCCGGCATAGCAGGCGACGGTGTTGCGCAGGATGTTGAGCGACTGGTTGCGCGTGGTCAGTACGCGACGGCCGGTTGAGACGCGCAGGCGCATCTTCCGGGCCTCGACGCTACCGCCGCTGGCCGCGATCACGTCTGCCCACAACGTGCGGACCGCGCGGATCTTGGCAATCGCCAGGTAGAACCGGCAGCCCAGGGCCATGCTGAAGGTGATCTGCCGCGCCGCGGTTTCCACATCCAGCCCGGCACCCGTCAGGACCCGGAGATAGGCGAGCCCGGTACCGACCGCGAAGGCGACGTCGGCGACGGCGGTAGCGCCCGCATTGTGGTATGGCGAGGTCGAGACCTCGACCGAGGTCATGTGCGGCGCATTGTGCGCGGTCCACGCAGCCAGGTCGGCCATCTCGGCGAGTGCGGTATCCAGCGGCACCGGCAAGGCGCCGTCGCGCACCAGCGCCTTCAGCGGATCGGCGTTGAAGCCGCCGAGCAAATCGCCGACTGGCACACCGGCGTTCTTCGCGGCGACGACATAGAGACTCGCGAGCGGCAGGAAGGCCGCCCCCGGATCGAGGTAAAACCCGGCGACATCAAGCCTCACTCCCTGGGCGAGACGTTCGATGTCGGCAACGCAGGATACGCTGACGCCGTCCCTGCCGGCCAGATCGGAGGCACGGGGGTCATCGGCATCCAGGCCCTGTGACGCCGCGCCATCGAGCCGCAGGTCGATCGAGGTCACGCCGCCATTCAGGTCCTCAGCAATCTGCGCATTGGCAACCGCCTGATCGGGGTGCGCATGCTCCTGGCGGATGTCCCAGCCGGCCAGCATATTGCCCAAGGGCTGCGCACCCCGCAGAAACGGCGGATAGCCCGGCAGCCCGGCCGGATCGTGCGCCGTCGCATATATCTCTTCGGTATAGATCGGCTGCAGGTCGATCCCTTCATAGGTGTGGGAGATCATGCGCTTGGCGAATGGCGCACCCCTGAGCTTAGCTTCAACCTCCTCTTGCCATGTCGGGTAATCAATCCTGGGGAAATCGGACCCGAGCTGGAATTCCTTAGCAATTGCGGCCACGGGCTTCTCCTGATTAGTCCAGTCTGACGTCATGGGTACTAATCAACAATCACGGATGTGGACTGGCGCGTTGCGTGTTAATCGTCATTCAGCTATGCTCGGAGGGCGGGGCCTTCCTTTGCATGCGAAAATGGTGAGGTCCTGTTTCGTTTGCAGCCGGCCGCCCAGTGGATCATCCGCCTGACAGGCGGGCGAGCCGCGCATCGGATTTTGCCGTGATGGATAGCGCAGTCCGGCTTTCTTGTCATGCCCCGTGGGCTGGGCTAGGTTGGATTTCATCAATCCGGTCGCAACGGTCACCGGGGCGCTTCTGCTCCGGACCGGCTGGCTCGTCGCAACCGACCCTCACCGTTGAGACCGCAGAACGCTCCCAGAGAGCCCCCACTATAGTTCCGCGCCAGTCAATTCCAGCAGGAATCCACACGTATGCCCGCTCCGTCGCGCCCGCGCCGCTCCGTTCTCTATACGCCAGGGGCCAACCCGCGTGCGCTTGAGAAAGCGCGTAGCCTTGCCGCCGATGGCTTCATCTTCGACCTGGAGGATGCCGTCGCTCCCGACGCGAAGGATGCGGCCCGCGTGGCGGTTGCCCAGGCGCTGGCCCACGGCGGCTATCGCGGGCGGGAGGTGCTGTTGCGCGTCAACGCTCCCGCGACCGCTTGGGGCCACGCCGACCTCGTCGCGGCGGCCGGCATGCCGATCGATGCCGTGCTGCTGCCGAAGGTCGAGTGCGCCGGTACCGTCTGCGAGGCCGAGGCTTTGCTTGTGGAGGCCGGAGCGCCCAGGCATCTCGCCATCTGGTGCATGGTGGAGACACCGCGCGGCGTTCTGCATGCCGAGGAAATCGCCGCGGCGAGCGAGCGTGTCGGCGGGCTCGTCATGGGAACGTCCGACCTCGCCAAGGATCTCGGGGCGCAGCACACGCGCGATCGCTTGCCGTTGCTGATGGCGCTTGAACACTGTCTTCTGGCGGCGCGCGCGCATAAGCTCGCGATTCTCGATGGCGTTTACCTCGACCTCGCTGATGATGAAGGTTTTATCGCGGCCTGCCGGCAAGGGCGGGAGCTCGGCTTTGACGGCAAGACCCTGATTCATCCCAGGACAATCGCCGCCGCGAACGCAGCCTTCGCGCCTTCGCCCGATGATGTCGCGTGGGCACACCGCGTCATTGTGGCCCATGGCGAAGCCGTCGCGGCCGGCAAGGGCATCGTGCTCGTCGATGGCAAGCTGATCGAGAATCTCCACGTCGAGAGTGCGCACCGGCTGGTGGCGCTGGCGCAAGCCATCGCGGCGCTCGAACACGATGACAAGCCGTGAAGGCTTGACGCCGGGCGGCCCGGTCATTTGAGCGGCGCGCAAGATCAAGGCCGACGTTCAGCAATGGGACCCCTGCCCCTTTTATCCTGCTGAGGATTGGTGGCTTGCGCATACGGAACGCGACTGCCTGTTTTACCGCGCCATCGTTGCCGGCCCTGGCAACGACGCATTGGCGGAACTTTACGACTTGTCGAGGTCGCGCCGGCAACACGTGGCAACGACGGTGTTGGCGGCCAGTCCGCAACAAATTCACAAGATCGCAACCGGGCATCTGGGGATAAATGGCAACTTGCTTTTTGGACGGCGTCGTCGCAAATGTGGTGGAAATTGCTGAATGACATCTCGGGTGGGAGTCGAGGGTGAACGTGTTAGGCTGCGAGGCCAACCAACTGTTCGGACGGCCTCTCGGCGAGGCTCTGCGAACCGTTGACCTTGCGCATGACGATCTGCCCGGAGGCGAGCTGCGCCCAGAACAGCATCGCCGTGGTTTCGACGGCTGGCAGCACGGCCTCGATCAGATCAAACCAAGCTTCCCCGTCAAACAGCGATCCAGCATCGGGGGCCGTCGCGTCGTCTTCGTCCATCGCGCGATCTCCCCCGGAGCGTCAATGCCGGGCTCGGCTCGTTGCACAAGCCGGAGATTACGCCGCCTCAATTTCCACCACATCTACGACGGCACCTTTTGAACTGGGAGTAGCGCGGCAACATTAGGTAGCGACGATGAATCTGCGGTTTCTCGAGACATTCGTGTGGGTGGCGAGACTGAAGAGTTTCAGTGCCACCGCGGAAAAGCTCAACACAACTCAGGCTGCGATCTCTCATCGTATCGCCACCCTAGAGCGGGAACTCGGCGTGCGCCTGTTCGAGCGCGGGACCCACGATGTTCGTCTGACCCTGCAAGGCGTCAACGCTCTTGACCAGGCCGAGCATATCGTTCACTCGACAGCCGACTTCTGCCGGCGATTGAGCGACCCCAAAGCCATAAGAAGCACGGTACGCATTGGTATCATCGACACCATTGCGTTTTCATGGCTTCCGCAACTCATCAACCGGCTCAACCGTACCTATCCCCAAATTGCTCTCGAACTCTCCAACGACACGAGCCTCGCGTTGGCCGAAGATATGCTCGCCAGCCGGATCGATCTCGGGCTGCTGATGGGACCGGTTGAAGGACCTGCTGTCGTGACGGTCAACCTGTGCTCCTTTGCCTGTGCGTGGGTGGCGAGTCCAAAACTCGGGATGCCGGCAGGCCCAATCGAAATATCGGATCTGATCAAGTATCCGCTTCTTTCCTTTCCCCGCAATTCCAAACCGTACAAAGCCATGATTGACAGCTTCCCGAACTTCATGAAAGAGGACTTATGCGTCTATACGGCATTTCTGGCGACGCTGATTCGTCTGGCCAGCGATGGCTTGGGGGTTGCCACGCTGCCAGTGGCCACTATCGCACGTGAAATCGCCGATGGAACGCTCATTCTGCTCAATGTGCGGCAAACTCTTCCGCCCCTTGCATGTCACGCCGTCTACCAGGACTTGATCTCCGAGCCGCAGCGGGGCTTGCTCGCAGAACTCGCGAGGGACACGGCCATCGAGTACTGCCGGGCGACTGATCCGTTGATTGCTTGGCCGGTTTCCTCATGAAGGATTTTTATCGGCTGGATCAATTTTTCGAATTGGACACCATGGTAGTTCATTTCCGATAATTATGCTGGCAGGTGGATATAGACCGGCATAGGCGCTGCTCAATCTGCCCGAGGCCGGCATGGGCGCTGCCCAATCCGTCCAAGGAGAGGAGGAAACGATGAGGCCGAACGCTCAGATACACCGCTTCCAGGGATTGATGTGGTCGTTGTCTGCCAATCGGCGCCGACACGGCCCATGAAACATGGCACAATACGATTTCCCAACCCTGCCCAGGGGTAGAGGGAAATTTTAGGGAGGGTGAATAGAATGAAAAGTAAACTATCGAGTAAATGGCTGTCTCGCCGCACACTTTTGCGGGGAACCGCCACTTCTGGGTTGATTGTGGCGGCGAATATCTGCACGAGACCGGCTAACGCAGCTGATTTTACTATCAAGTGGGCTTGCAATTTGTCCCTCGACCATCCTGAACTCATTCGGGCAAAGGAGGCAGCGGATCATATTAAAGCTGAAACAGGCGGGAAAGTTGTGCTGCAAATCTTCCCCTCCAATCAGATGGGCGCCGATTCCGACATGTTGAGCCAGATTCGGACCGGCGTCCTCGATATGGCTAATCTCGCTTCGACGGTGATGTCCACTTACGTGCCGAACGTCGCGATCGATGGCCTCGGATTTGTCTGGAAGGACTATAAAACTATCTGGAACGCTCTGGATGGGGATCTGGGCGCCTACGTTCGCGGACTGCTCGAGAAAGCGAATATCCTGACGATGGAAAAGGGGTGGGATCTCGGTTTCCGCCAGATTACGACCAGCACAAAGCCGATTAAAACGCCGGATGATCTGAAGAATCTCCGGATTCGCGTTCCAGTTACCCCGCTTTGGCTCGCAATGTTCAAGGCGCTCGGCGCCTCTCCGACGACCGTCGAATGGAACGAGACCTATACGGCCTTGCAGACGAAAATCGTTGATGCCGAGGAAAATCCGCTCTCTCTTATCGTGACGGCCAAACTTTACGAAGTGCAGAAATATTGCTCAATAACCAATCATTTGTGGACCGGGCATTGGACAATCATGAGCCGCCGCGGGTGGGAGCGCCTCCCCAATGACGTGAAGACAATTGTTGCGAAGCACGTCAACGCAGCGGCGCTGGCCGAACGTGCCGATATCGCAAAACTCGAACGGGAAACGTCGAGAGATTTCCTGACGGGGAAAGGGATGATCTTCAACGATCCGGACCAGGAGGCTTTCCGCGCGGCGCTCAAGAAAACGACGTTCTATGCGGACAGCAAGGCGAAATTTGGCGAAGAAGCATGGACGCTTCTTGAGAAATATGTAGGAAACCTCGGCTGATGCTAGTGGCCGATAGTGGTGATTCCAGGCAAGGAGCGAGGGGCAAAGCCCTCGCTCTGCGTGGCGTGGCGTGGTTGGCGGCCATCGATGGATGCCTGGGAAAGGCTGTGGAACTAGCCGTCTCGGCCATCCTGGTGGCGGAAGTCTTCATCCTGTTGGTCGGGGTGACGGCTCGCTACGTGTTCGAAGCACCGTTGGTATGGTCCGACGAACTCGCCGAGCTGCTGTTTCTTTGGTTGGCGATGTTGGGTGCCGTCGTAGCGTTTCGCCGTGGCGAGCACATGCGCATGACCTTCTTCCTCAAGAAGGCTGGTGCGCAAGCCCAGGCCGTGCTGCAAATCGTTGCCATCGCTGGGTCCTTGTTGTTCCTGGTTCTCGTTATCCCGTCGGCCTTCGAACACGCCAATCAGGAACGGCTCATTACGACGTCCGGGCTGGAGATCCAGGCCGTTTGGCGGGCCGCCGCTATGCCCGTCGGCTTCGGGCTGATGGCACTGAGCGCTATTTTGCATCTTTTAAAACAGGCGACGCGTTTCACGTTTTTTGCCACAATTGCCATCGGCGCAGCGGCGATTATCTTTTTTTTCGCGATAAACCCGTTATTCGGCGATCTGGGATCGTGGAATCTTGTCTTGTATTTCGTCGTGGTCACGGCTGCCACCGTTTTCGCCGGCGTGCCGATCGCGTTCTCGTTTGGTCTCGCCACCGTCGCCTATTTGTCGTTTACAACCGATTTTCCTCTGACAATCGTGATCAGCCGGATGGACGAGGGGATGTCCCACCTGATTCTCCTCGCGGTGCCTCTTTTCGTGTTCCTTGGCTATATCATGGAGATGAGTGGGATAGGGGAGGTGATGGTCCGCTTCCTGGTGTCCCTGCTCGGTCATGTCAAAGGCGGCCTCTCCTATGTGCTGATCGCTGCCATGTATCTCGTTTCCGGCATCTCGGGAGCGAAGGCCGCCGACCAGGCCGTTGTCGCGCCGATCCTGTTTCCCGAGATGATAAAGCGCGGGGCCAAACCGGGCGACCTTATCGCACTGTTGGCGGCGACGGGGGCGCAAACGGAGACCATTCCTCCCAGTCTGGTGCTGATTACCATCGGATCAGTAACCGGGGTTTCCATTCAGGCCCTTTTCACGGGCGGCCTTTTGCCGGGATTCTTGCTCGCCATCTCGCTCTGCTTCATCGTGTGGAGGCGTTACCGGCACGACGATCTGAGCGACGTAAAACATGTCGGCGGACGCGAGATATTCCGCTCATTCCTGATTGCCTTTCCGGCATTGCTTCTTCCCTTTGTCATTCGGATTGCGGTCGTCGCCGGTATTACAACCGCCACCGAAGTGTCAACGGTGGGTATCGCGTATGCGATCATCCTCGGTGTGTTCGTCTATAGACGGTTCGACTGGCACAGGGTCATGCCGATGTTGGTGCAGGCCTCCGCCCTGTCGGGGACCATCCTGTTGATCATCGGCGCCGCCACGGCCATGGCATGGTCGCTGACACAATCCGGGTTCTCCAACAGTCTGGCCGACATGATGACCGATCTGCCCGGTGGCAGCACGACATTCCTTGCCATCTCGATTGTCGCCTTTCTTGTTCTGGGCAGCGTGCTTGAAGGAATTCCCTCTATCGTCCTGTTCGGGCCGCTGCTGTTCCCGATTGCCGCCCAGGTCGGTGTGAATGAAGTGCACTACGCAATCGTCGTCATTCTGGCGATGGGAATGGGATTGTTTGCGCCACCGTTCGGTGTGGGATACTACATGACTTGCGCCATCGGAAAGGTAAATCCGGACGAGGGCATGAAACCGATCTGGGGTTATTTGTTGGCACTGATGATCGGTATCATCGTTATCGCGGCAGTGCCTTGGATATCGACCGGTTTCCTCTGACACTGGAAGGGTAGGGCCTTTTGCTGCGCGGGGCCAGATAGACGGCACGCTCCTTCCGTAATGGGCCGTTGGAAGTTAAGCTCCAGAATAATCCAACAGCCCATTCTTTTGTTCGATCCGAGGCCATTCGTCCGTCCCAGGGGCGATCATCCTGTCGACGGTGTCATGGTTGCGTCCGTGGTCGGGTTCTGCCGCGCCGCCGTTGTGCGGTTGGACCGGCTACGGGCCGACCGCCGGGATCGACCTGCCCTGATCCAGTCCCGCTTGGCTTATTGCCGGCTGCTCGTCCTTCAGCCCAACACCGCTCAGCCGGAGTGCGCGCATGCGCATGATGAGCCACAGCAGTTTGTCCGCCGCCGCCGCCGTCGGCAGCCCGTCGGGCCGGATGTTGGACACGCAGTTGCGCTCGGCGTCGGTGCAGCCGCGCTTCGGCTGCCAGGTGAGATAGGCGCCGAGACTATCCGGGGCGGTCAGGCCGGGTCGCTCGCCGATCAGCACCAGGATGGCCTCGGCGCCGACCGCATCGCCTACTTCGTCACCGAGGGCGACGCGCCCCTGGACGGCAATGGCAATCGGTCCCATGCGCTCCAGCCGTCCGGCCAGGTGACCGAGCAGCGGCGGGGCGTGGCGTTGCACGGCGGCGGCCGACAACCCGTCGCACAGCAGGATGGCCAGGCAGCCCGGGGCCAGCGGCAGGCCAGCGGTATCGCGCAGGCGGCGGCCGAGATCGGGGCGGAGCAGGAACGTACGCCGATCCGGGCAGGCGCTGTGCACCACGCTGGCCGCGAGCCCAACCTGCCGCAGGTCGGCCTGAAGAGCGGGAATATCGAGAACGGCCTGCACGGCGTCGCGGGCGGCGGCATGGGCGGCCTGGAACGCGAGCTGCGCGTCGGTGGGCAATCCGTTGCCGACCCGTCCCAACGCCACCCGTGCCGGAGTGAACCGGCGCAGGTCGCGCCAGAGCACGGGCACGCTCATGCCAGCCCAACCAGAGCAGGCGCCAACTTCGCCGGAATGCGTTCCGCCGTTCCCGCGGCGATGCCCATGCGCTCCAGCCAGATCTCGAACTCGGGCGCCGGCCGCAGGCCGAGCATGCCCCGTAGAAAAAGCGCATCGTGAAACGAAGTGCTCTGATAGGAAAGCATCACATCGTCCGCTCCCGGCACGCCGATGATGTAGGTGACACCGGCGACACCCAGCAGCGTCAACAGCGTGTCCATGTCGTCCTGATCGGCCTCGGCGTGGTTCGTATAGCAGATATCTACTCCCATCGGCAGGCCCAGCAGCTTGCCGCAGAAGTGGTCTTCCATTCCTGCGCGGATAATCTGTTTCCCGTCGTACAGGTATTCCGGGCCGATGAAGCCGACGACGGTATTGACCAGCAGCGGCGAAAAAACGCGCGCCACCGCATAGGCGCGCGCCTCGATCGTCTGCTGGTCGACCCCGTGATGCGCCTCGGCGGAAAGCGCACTGCCTTGGCCCGTCTCGAAATACATCACGTTCTGCCCGACCGTGCCGCGCCGTAGCGCCAGCGCCGCCTCGTGGGCTTCATGCAGCAGAGAAAGCGTGATGCCGAACGAGCGGTTGGCAGCTTCGGAGCCGCCGATCGACTGGAACACCAGATCCACCGGCGCACCTGCGGCCATGCAGCGCAGCGTGGTGGTGACATGGGCCAACACGCAGGTCTGGGTGGGGATAGCGTAGCGGTCGCGCACCGCATCGAGCAAGTGCAGCAGGGTGGTCGTGGCAGCAACGCTGTCGGTGGCCGGGTTGACCCCGATGACCGCGTCGCCGGCGCCAAGCAGCAGCCCATCGAGGGTGGAGGCGGCCACCCCATGCGGGTCGTCCACCGGGTGGTTGGGCTGCAACCGGACCGAAAGCCGCCCGGGCAGGCCTATGGTGTTGCGGAATGCGGTGGTGACCCGACATTTCGCCGCCACAGCTATCAGGTCTTGCAGCCGCATGATTTTGCTTACCGCTACCACCATCTCGGGCGTGAGGCCAAGGCGCAGCGCCGTCAGGATCTCCGGCGTGGCCTCAGCCAGCAGAAAGTCACGGAACCCACCCACGGTGAGGTGGGCGATCGGAGCGAAGGCGGCGATGTCGTGGCGATCGAGAATAAGGCGGGTGACGTCGTCGTCTTCGTAAGGGATGACCACCTCTTCCAACAGCGTTTGCAACGGCAGATCGGCGAGCGCCATCTGCGCTGCCACGCGCTCGCTAGCCGAGGCGGCGGCGACGCCGGCGAGCGCGTCGCCGGAGCGGAACGGGGTGGCGCGGGCGAGCAATGTCTTCAGGTCCGGGAACACGTAGCGGGTTCCGGCGAGGTCATGGCGATAGGGCATGCGATTTCCGACGTCTTTGCCATAAGACGATAGAATAACAGAATACCACGTCAGCAAGGTATGCCGAAATTGCCTAGATGGCTACTGCATAACAATCTGATAGTTATATCGTCGGGTGCCTTCGCTGACGTACGTTTGCGATTTTCCAAGGGGGCACGGCTGTGGTTCGTCACCATGGCGGCGCCGGGTCCAAGAAATCAACGGAGTGACGCGCCGGTATCCTGTGTTCCCGGATGTGTGGCGACGATCGCGGTGGTTGTCGTATGGCCTCATCCACGAATGGCCATGCTGTCGCATCAACTCGCCCGGCTTTCGTCCGGTGCAAACGATCGGGATGCGCGTTTGCCTCGGCACGGCCTCGAATCGGGAGCGCACGTTTGGCGTTACCGCAACAAGCAGGCCGGGACGATGCCGCCCTCTTTGTTCTTCCCTGCGGCCGACTGACGCGACGAGCCTCACTGCCCTGCCACGCAGTCCGCGATCTCAACGGGTTGCTGCTGTGCCCAGCGGAGTTCCCTCGGCAGGCGGAGCGAATGCAGCATGGAATTCATCGCTTCCCCGCGCCGCCGCAGCTCATCGCTCGCCCGCGGGCCTACCAGCAGACGCCGATAAGGCGCGGCCGGCAGGTGATAACGCTTTCTGAGCTTTGCTCCGTTCGCCGTTTTCTCAGCCAACCCAAAGGATGGCTGGAGGAAATTCACGAACCGCCGCAAGACCGAACACAAACGCGCCCGTGCTGTCGCGGTTTTCAGAACTTCAAAGCGATAATCGCCGACAACGTGCCTGACCAAGGCGTCGCTCTTCTGCACGACCCAGGCTTGGTCGTTCTTGCGATATGACGCAACACCAAGCACCCCGGGGGAAATCCCGTACGGTCTCATTGTGGCCGTTCACCGATGGTGCCTGGGGCCGGGCAATCGGACTCCGTTGAACACACCATCACTCCGGGGGCAGCCGCGTCGCCGGGCGAGCGCCTGGCATAAAGATCATCAGGGCATTTGACTGAAGTGAAGGTGGACGCCGGTAGTGTTGTCGTGTACACTTAGCTTGTGTTGTTGATGCACGGAAATGGAGCGATGGTCGTGCCGATTTCGGGGCGCCGAACACCCCGGTCGGGCGATGTTGTCTCTTTCGCTTCCGTGCTCTTGTCCCGGTCGGTCTGGTCGATCCCGGCAACGCAACCTGCTGGAGACTCCGTCGGTCGATCCGCGTTTCCGAGCGGCAGTCTATATGTCTGAACTTTTCGTTGGCCGGCCATCAGGCTGGCTTACTTTCCATGGAGGTGTGCTCATGAAAAACGAAGACCATGGCCGATATGGCTTTTGGCTATCGAGTTGCAACGTCGCCGCGGCTGAGATCGCTGCGCTCATCGGGTACCGGTCGGTTGTCCTCGATATCGAACACGGCAGTTTCGATCTGGAAGGACTCGACCGCTTCATCCCACTCCTGAAAGGGCTAGGCCACGAGGTGATAGCCAAGGTCCTGGCCGCCGAACGCGGCCCCATTCAGGAGGCGCTCGACTTTGGCGCCGATGCTGTGGTTATTCCGCACATCCTTGGTGCGAAACACGCCAAGCAGATCTGCGGCTTCGCTAAATTCCCGCCTCTCGGCGACCGCAGCTTCGCGGGCGGGCGCACCGTTGCATTCGGCGCGGCGGACGATGCCTGGGTCAAGGAGCAGGATCGGAAAACCAAATGTTATCCGATGGTCGAGGATGCCGGCGCGATCGAGGAAATCGAAGGTATCCTGGCCCTCGATTGCGTTGACGGGGTTTATGTCGGACCCAGCGACCTGTCGTTGCGGCGGGGACGTGGCGCCTACAAACGGTCGGATAAGGACTTCGCCGATCTCAAGCATGTGGCAGACGCCGCGGCTGCGGCCGGCAAACGCTGGCTTCTTCCCGCCTGGAGCGTGGAGGAGAAGAAATTCGCCTTGGCAAATAATGCCTACCATCTGACGCTGACCATGGAGCATGGAGCATTGGCGGCTGGTCTGCGCGAGGCCTGGACTCTTACCGAAAAACTGTCTAGCGAAATGGCGGCTGTGGCTCGCTGACGATGGTCGGTTCAATCCTCCGCCGTGGATCAGATCTTCGGTGGAGGATTGAACCTGATTCTGGCAAGTCCGGCTGCGTCAACAACCGATAAGGCCCAGACGGCCAAACCGCCGGCATATTGCCCCCAGAAGGACACGCCTGGGTTCGCAAGCTTCTGGGTCAGAAGACCGAAGGCGATTATCCAAAACAGCAAAATCAGCCCGCGGCGCGCTTTCCCCAGGAAAACATGACCGGCGGAAGGCAAAACGAGCGCCAGGAGGACGATTCCAACGCTCTTCCACGGGGCCCCGTTCCGGTAAGGCTCTCCCATCAGTACTTCTTCGGACAAGGCCAGTGACCCTCGCTGGCAGCGAGGAAGCTGTCTTCATCGAGAAATCTGTACCGATGCAAGGTAAACCAAAGGGAGGCCAGGAAATAAAAGATAAATCCGGCCATCAGATTCACCCAATAGCCGAAAAACATGCCGAAAAGCGTGGTCAATGAGAGAACCAAGAGCACGATGGCCGGTATTGGATGCCATGGTGCGACATATCCCCGTTTTATATAGCCCAGGGGGTACATCCGGCGAAACTTGAACATCATATATGCCATTAGTATATATACAAGAATGGCAGAAAGAATCGAAAATGATATTACCTGGTCGAGCAGACCCGTATAGCCAAAGGCCAGGGAAATCGGCATTAGAAAGAGTATCGCCCGATACGGGGTTTTGTATTTCGGGTGAACTTTAGCGAATTCCCCCGGTATCAATTTGTCCCGCGACATGGCGAACCACGCACGACTGGCATCGTTGACGCAGCCGTTGGCGCTGGCAAGACAGGACAGGATGGTCCCCAGGAACAGCACGCAGATGACGATCGGCATCCCGGTTGCCAGGGCAGCATCATACAACGGATAAACCGATGAACCCAGTGTTCCGGCGTCGATCAGGCTTGAGCAAACGAACCATGTCAACGTTGCCCCAATAATCAGGGAAATCATCCCCACCATCGAACCGACGGGCAGAGAGCGGCCGGTCGAACGGCACTCCTCGGCGGCGAGCGCCGTGCCTTCGATGCCAAGGAAAAACCAGACACCGAATTGCATCGCCGCGATAATTCCGATGAACCCATAGGGAAGGCCATTGCCATGCTCCGCCAAACGCAGAATGCTTCGCGAAGGGTCGTAGAAATTGGTGGCAAACAACAGATATATAATTGTTACAAAAGAAGCTGCCGTGATGACAAAATTAAACGTCAGCGTGGCATAGACACCTCGGTAATTCAGGTAGGTGAACGATAGCAGCGTTAGAATCACAAATGGGAGGCTTTGAATTTCCGGGTTGATAGAGTGCAGAATTGCGCCAACGACCAGGGCGTCGGCTGCGGCAAGCATCACGTATTCAAAGACAAGCATGAGGCCGATATTGAAAGACGCCAGGGGCCCCAACAGGTACTTGGCCATTGCGTATTGCCCGCCGGCCTCGGGGATCACCGAACCTATCTCGGTATTGACCATGACCAGGGAAATGAACAACAGTCCGACGACCCAACACGCAATCAGTGAGCCAAGAGTACCGCCCTTTGAAACGGTAAAATTCCAGCCCATGAATTCGCCAACCAGGACAATCCCGACACCCAAAGCCCAGATGTGAACAGGCCCCAGAACCTTCACCAAGCGAGCGTCTGTGGTTCGTTCTTTTTTTTCCAGCGCCAATCCAGATTTTTCTACCGTCAATTCAGGCATATTTCAGCGTTTCCCAAAAGGCGAACGCCTTTGTTCTCTTATGGATTTTTCCACCCTGCAGAAGTCGGACAACATAACGACCGCCAGCAGGGCTGATAGCCCCCAGGCCGACCAATTGATAACGGTCCAAAGCATTTCGTTGTTCCCAGCAATCTCTACTTCTTGTACATGCGATCGATCATCGATCTAAGTTCAGTGTTAGATCGAGGCAAAACATATAATAAAAAAGCAAAGAATGTTGCCAATGTCAATAAAAATAATGGAATGCTGAAATTATAATCAAAATTACCAGTTTCTCCAGAACCAATAATGACCTTTCCTTGCAGAAGCATCGACGTTAATAGCGTCCCGAAACACAGGACCATAATGAATACCACATCAAATACCTCGACGATGGCATTTTTAGTCGTGCGCCTCTCGTTCTTATGCAACATCCTATCGCTCTGGCTACTCTGCGTTTCGTCTGCACATCCATTGACTTCTTCATTATAGAGAGCGTTTCCATTTTTCTTCAAATGAATGTATACCGCAATCATGGCGCTCGTTGAAAAAGCAACCAGAGCTATGCCCGACCCACCGACGATACATTTCGTGCGCAGATCGGGGATAGAGTTCACCACGCCGCCAAAAACAAACAGCATTACAGCCCACATTAGCACGACGAAAATGCTTAGGAGCAAAATATCCCGCCGAAAAATAGATGAGTACTTAACATCCACGGCCAGGGACCCGATAGTCAGCATAGGGAAAATGATAGCCGCCAAACCATTGGCGCCCGCTTCCTGTCACGGCGCTTTTGAGCACAAAGCCCCGTGACAGGCGGCACAACCGAAACGGGCCGGTGGGCCAATGAGCGGCGGTTCGAAGTGCGGCGGAAACCGCTAAATCCATTTGGCGTCTGCTTCGACCATGGTAGTCGCTCCGCTGATGTCGGGCAACTTCTCGCCCGCCCGCAAGCGGTTGAGCAGCACCACCTCGGCTTCCTGCATGCCGATGGCCCGTTCGGCGACTGCTTTGGCGTCCTCGGGATGCATCACCACCACGCCGCTTTCGTCGCAAAGAACGGCATCGCCGGGATGGATCACCTGGCCGCCAACGGTCACCGGCACGTTGAACTGGCCCTCGGCGGCGAGCAGCTTGGTGGTGATCGGCGACGGGCCGCGGCACCAGACGGGCATATCAACCCGGACGATCTCGCCGATGTCGGTCGCCGGACCATCGATGACTCCGGCTTTGACCCCCGCCAGCTTCATGGCGTTGGTGATGACGCCACCCCAACAGGCATGACGGTCATCGCCGCAGCGGTCGATCACCACGATATCGCCGGGCCGTACCAGCTTGGTGATGTAGTGCAGCAGCGTTGAGTCCGCGTGCGGAATACGTAGCGTCACGGCCGTGCCGGCGACTCGCTTGCCCGGCAGTACGGCACAAATGGCCCTGTCGACGAACCCGGAATGGAGAACATGACCCGTAGTCGCCACCTCGACACGCTCAAGCAGCGCAACCAGGTCCGGGCTGATTTGCTGGGGCATTTTTCCAAGCGTAAACATCACTCTACCCTCTACACTCAAAGCACGTGATGATTGGCGACTGGAACATTGGCGCGCACATGGTCGAGGTATTTCATATCCAGCCGCGCGCTGGTGGTGCCGACCCCATCGGAGCATTGAGCCATGATAAGCCCCCATGGATCGATCACCATCGAATGCCCCCAGCACCAGTTTTTGCCGGCGTCATGAGACTGGGTCTGGCCGATCGCAAGGAAATAGGTCTGGGTTTCGATGGCCCTCGCCCTGGCCAGAACTTCCCAGTGATCCTTGCCGGTCATCAGAGTGAAGGCGGCAGGAAGCACGATGACTTGGGCACCCTTGTCCCTCAGCGCCCGAAACAATTCGGGGAACCGGAGATCATAGCAGATAGACGCTCCGACGGTGACGTCGCCAACCTTGTAGGTGACGATATCCTTGCCGCGGGCAACATTATCGGATTCCCGGTAATAGACCGAGCCGGGGATTTCCACGTCGAACAGATGGATCTTGCGATAACGCGCAATTTCCTTGCCAGCGGGACCGAACACCACGGTCGTGTTGTAAAAGCGGTCACCGTCCTGTTCGACCATGCTGCCTGAGTGAATTGTCACGCCGAGCTTCTTGGCCAATCCTGAGAGCGCCGTATAAGCTTCCCCATTGGGAAACACTTCACCGCTCCTGTGCATTTCCTCTGCTCCCCCCTCAAGGAAAGCAAAATATTCAGGAAGGACGACAAGATCGGGGTGCTCTTTGCCAACCACATCCTCTATCAGCCGGACAGCCCCAGATATATTCGCGGTCTTGTTGCCCTGCGAATTTATCTGAACCAATGATACCTTCACTTTGTCCTCCCACCGAAGTTTCGAGAGTAAGCTGAGCACAAACGGGCATGTTATACAAAATATTATTATTTATCAATTTCACGAGAAAAATTCATGGCGCGACTTCTGACACGGGGGTCGCCCTTCACCAGGCGTGTCATGTCCACCCACCCTGTCGTCCGTTGTGGCGAAGGGTCGCGTCTTGCCCAAACCGGCGGAGCGCGCGTGTTCCGCCTGGTCAGCCGCCTCTACCAGCAGACCTCGGTGATCATGACGACGAACCTGGAATCCGGCGAATGGCCCGGCGTGTCCGGCCACGCGAAGATGACCGGAGCTCTGCGCGACCGTCTGGTGCCGGCCTCCGTTTTGCTGCCGGAAGGGCTGCCGTCCATTGCCCGGTTGGAAGTTCGGCGCGCACTCGAGTGTGATCCGGCATGCCGACGGGACCCCACCTGTTTGCCGAATCCGGCTGCAAATTCAGCTTTGTGCTGCCGCTTTGGGGTGGGGTCCTGGTTCGGTGCGTATTCACATTCGTGGGCGCAAAGTCCACGGTCGGTACCGCGCAGGAAGCGTTCAACTCCGGATTTGCAGCGGCCTGGGCCGTGTTCGGCGCGTCAATCGGCTTCCTGCTGTTCGGGCTGTTCTTCGTGCGCAAGCTGTACGGCTCCGGTGAGTACACGGTCTCCGCAGCGATCGCGCAGAAATACGGCAAGTCGACGATGCTGACCGTATCGATCATCATGATCTATGCGCTGCTGCTGGTGAATGTCGGCAACTACATCAGCGGCGCCGCGGCGATCTCCACGGTCATGAAGATCAACCTTCCCGTGGCCATCTGCATCATCGCAGTCGTCAGCACGTTCTACTACGTGTTCGGCGGACTGAAGGGGGTGGCCAATGTCACGCTCCTGCACACCGCCATGATGGTGACGGGCCTCGGCCTCATCCTGGGCGTGGCGCTGACCGCGACCGGGGGGATCCGACCGATGGTGGAAAGCCTGCCGCCCAGCTACTTCACCTGGGACGGCAAGATCGGTGTCGCGACGATCATCGCATGGACGGCCGGCACCATGGGCGCCATCTTCTCCACCCAGTTCATCGTGCAGGCCATCTCCGGCAGCAGCAGCGCCAACAAGGCGCGGCGTTCGACTTTCTATGCCGCGGCGCTGTGCCTGCCGCTCGGCATCGCCCTCGGCCTGATCGGTGTCGCCGCCAGGGTCCTGCACCCGACGATGAACAGCCTGTATGCATTACCGGTGTTCCTGCAGGGCATGAACCCGTTCCTGGCCGGCGTGGTGACGACGGCGCTGATCGCCTCGGTGTTCGTCAGCGTGAGCACGGTCGCGCTGGCGATTGCCTCGCTCATCGTCCGCGACTTCTACGTGCCCTACTTCCACCCCACCCCAGAGCAGGAATTCAAGACGACCCGCCTCCTCTCGCTCGCCATCGGCGTGGCGCCTCTGGTGTTCGTGTTCTTCGTGCCGGCAATCCTGAAGTTGTCGTTCTTCACCCGGGCGCTGCGCCTGTCGATCTCGATCGTTGCGCTGATTGGGTTCTATCTGCCGATGTTCCGCAGCAACCGCGGCGCCACGGTCGGCCTGCTGGCGGCCGCTGTTGCGACGACGATCTGGTATGCCCTCGGCGACCCGTACGGCGTGAACAACATGTATATCGCCTCCGCGACCCCGATTCTCGTGATCGGGCTGGAATGGCTGTTCGGCTGGCAAACAAGGCCGCCGTCGCCGCAGAGACCCCAGTTTTGGACAGTTCCGGCCGGATTGCGGCCGCCGCTGACGACATGGCCCGGGCCGAAGCCTATCTCCCCACCGTCTGTGTGCAGAACCATGCTGCCAACATCATGCCGCTGCCGAACGGCGACCTGGCCTGCGTGTGGTTCGGTGGCACGCAAGAGGGTACCCCGGACGTGTCGATTTATGTCTCTCGCCTCGCGGCCGGCACGAGCCAATGGTCGCAGCCGGTGAAGCTGTCGGACGATCCGGCGCGATCGGAACAGAACCCCGTGTTGTTCCCCGCTCCCGACGGGCGGCTGTGGCTGCTGTGGACGGCGCAGATCTCCGGCAATCAGGACACCGCCATCGTGCGGCGCCGGATCTCGGACGACGCCGGGCATAGCTGGGGCCCCATTGAGACCATGTTCGACGCACACGGAACTTCCGGCATTTTCATCCGCCATCCGATCGCGGTGCTGGACAACGGCGAGTGGCTTCTGCCGGTGTACTATTGCCATGGCACGCCAGGGGTGAAGTGGATCGGCGACTTTGACGCCAGCGCCGTCAGGATTTCCGCCGATGCCGGAACTGGCGCCGAACACCTGCGCCGTGCGCAACTCGCCAATGGTCTGGCTGGCGATGCCAGTGACCGGGACTATCGAGGCTCCGGATTGACCCAGGGCGGCTTGTCGCAGCGCGCCAGGCGCTGGAGGTTGGCGAAGCCGTTGCGAAGGCGGGAGTACTGGTTGTCCCTGGTGGGGCCGGCAAGGTGCCTGCCGATGGTGGCCAGAGGCTCGCTGTCGATGCTCGATTGCATACGCCTCGGTCAGCCCGGCTTGCCATGGCCGGCTTGCCGTGCAAGCGCCCGGGGAGCATGGAGACCGCGGCTGAGGCGTGAACATGGTCTGGCGCAGCGATGGCGGCTAGCAACCTCGAGAGAACATTTCGGCTGGTGCTGTACGACGCGCTCGCCAGCGAAGCCATGGGCACGCTGACGACCGGCGTGTTCCTGGCCGGCTTTATGGTGCAGCTCGGCGCCAGCAATCTCGCCATCGGCCTGCTGGCGGCGGTTCCCTTTTCCGTTCAGTTTCTGCAGTTGCCGGCGGTGGTCCTGGTCGAGCGCATCCGCGCAAGACGCGCCATTTGCGCCTGGGCAGCGGCGATCGGCCGGTCGTTCCTGCTTGCCGCCGCCGCGGCGCCATTCCTTGGCGCGAACGTCGCGATCGCCGTGCTGGTTGGGGCGGTGGCGTTGTATCAGGCACTGGCCGCCATTGCCGGTTGCGCGTGGAATTCCTGGATGCGCGACTTGGTTCCCGAAACCGACTTCGGTCGCTTCTTCGGCCGCCGTTCCACGGCGACGACCGCGCTCGCGACCGCCGTCGCGCTGCTCGGCGGTCTGCTGATCGATGGCTGGAAGCGGCACGTGCCGGGGGATCCGGCAATCGCCTACTCCGCCTTGTTCGTGGCCAGCGCGGCGTTCGGTTTTTGCGGGGTCTGGCTGCTGTCGATCACGCCGGAGCAGCCGATGCCGCCGGTCACGCAGCGCACCCAAGTATTCACATTACTGATCACGCCATTCCGCGATCGGAATTTCCGCCGGTTGATGGTGTTCCTGTCGTCGTGGAACTTTGCCGCCAATCTCGCGGCCCCATTCTTTGCCGTCTATATGCTTAAGACGCTCGGCTACGCGATGACAACGATCATCGCACTGACGATGGCGAGCCAGCTCAGCAATATCGCCGCGCTTGGGCTGTGGGGCAATCTGATCGACCGGTTCAGCAACAAGGGCGTGCTGCAAATCTCGGCGCCGCTGTTCCTTGTCTGTACGTTGGGCTGGACCTTTACCGGCCTCGCCTGGCTCGGCTCGGCGACGCTCTACCTGCTGGTGGTCATCCATGTGCTGATGGGCATCGCCACGGCCGGCGTGGCCCTGGCTTCGGGCAACATTGTCATGAAGCTGTCGCCGGCCGGGCAAGCGACCGCCTTCCTTGCGGCCAGCAGCGTGGTGAGTGCGACCTGCGGCGCCATTGCGCCAATCATCGGCGGCCTTTGTGCCGACTTCTTTGCCGCACGAGAGCTCACGCTCGCCTTCACCTGGACGGGCGGCGTCGGTACGGTCACCGTTCAGGTGCTCAATTTTCATTCCTGGACATTCTTCTTCGGCCTTGCGTGTGTGGTCGGCCTGTATTCCCTGCATCGTCTCTCATTCGTGCAGGAAGCCGCGGGAACCACCGACAAGCTGCTGGTACGCGATCTGATGCTGGAAGCACGCCGGTCGATCCAAAGCCTGTCGAGTGCCGCCGGTCTGCTGCGCATTGTCCTCCCGCAATCATGGCTGGTGCAGCCGCGATCGGGGAAGCCTCCGGCAATTGGCGGGGGCATCGAGTGAATCGAAGGAAGGTGGGGCTTCGCGCGAAGCCCGGCCAGGTCCGTTACGGTTCGGCCGGTATCGGCTCCATCTCCCATCTCAGCGGCGCACTGTTCGCGGCGATGGCGCAAGTGAAGCTCACCCACGTTCCGTATCGCGGCAGCGGGCAGCTGCGAGCGATCGGGGTGGGAACGGCCGGCAGGTCCGCCCTGGTGCCCGATGTACCGACGGTCGCCGCGCCGACCGCGCGCTGACCTGGGCACGATCATCGAACCGGCGCGCGACGTGCGGGTGTTCCGCGACTGCGATGTGCTGGTGGTCGGCGGCGGCCCGTCCGGCTGTGTCCCAGCAGGCGATCCGATGCGGCCTGCTTAGCCGCGGCGTCAAGCGACGCGCTGGCGTCGGTCCCCGCTGTCGATCCAATAGCGTGCGGTCATGACGACGTCGAGGCTGCTGCTGCCCTCAAGCAAAAGCTCGGCATCTCCGGTAGTCCAACGCCAACGCGTGTCCGATCCATCGCTTTCGACGGCGTGCCAGCCTGAACCCAGCCGCCAGGAGCTGAGCATCGGCAACGTTGCCGTTGATGAACACGATTTGTTGACCGGCGCGTTGCGAATTGCGTCGGTTACTACGTCCGGCGCTTCCGCGCTCGCCACGCCGGATGCCCAGGTTGCGTCCTTCGGTGCGCCATCGCCGGCCGGCAGCGCCGAGGCATTGAGCCAATCGCGGTGGTCGGCCATCGATCGAGTTCCCCCCCTTGAGTCAGCCACGCCTTGCCGCCAGGGTCTGGCGGTCTTCCAGGCGGGTCATACGTCCTCACCTATGTGGAAGACCGCTAAGAGTTTCTTTGACAGCACAAGCAAGGCGGCCGTTTCGGCCAATGCCTTGTCCTTGCGATGCAGCTCCCGCTCCAATTCCTTGATCCGGCGGCGGTTCCTGCCTGGCGTCTGCCGCTCCGCCAGCCCGCGGCTCGCCAAACCCGACGATCGCGGCCTGCTTCCATGCCTCCAGCTGCGTCGGATACAGCCCTTGCTCGCGGCACCAGCCGCTGCGTGAGGCTTCATCCATCGCCGCCGCGCCGCGGCTGTCCAACGATGCGGGCCGCCATCAGACTGCTCGCCCGCGAACAACGCCGCTACGCTTCAGAATGAGGTCGAAGCCGATCTCGAGTCGGCACAGCGCGACACGGCGAGCACGCACGGCCGAGAGAACCACAGCAGAACCCGAATGCCGCGGTCGAAGCTACCCGGCCGTCGTCCCGGGCCCCCCCGTCTGGTCTCCCGATCCCGCGGGGAACCCACATGATTATGTGGGTCAGGAACACAGATCTCTGTGCCGCAATCACTGCGGCGAAGATCGCCGTATCGCCGGACAAGAAGCTTCTGGCGGACGCCGCCTTCGCCGCCATGGAAGTCGCGCAGGCCAGCATTGCTCAGGCGCTTTCTCCGTCGCTTCCGGCGCTCGACGCGCAGGCGACCGCGCTTGGTGAGATCGAACGAGGATGTGGCGAGGCTGTCGCGGCAATGTCCGGCGTGTCTTCCCACGATGATGCAAGGACGATGGCAGAGCCGACGGATCCCCGTCGTGAGGCGGCAGGGGTGCTCGCGGAGGCGTTGCTGAACGTGGACCGGCTCCGTTCCTGGGCCGTCGGCTACGCGACGACCGCCCGGATATGAAGGAGGGCAACCTTCTGGAGGGTGAGTTTCCGAACCAGGTCACCCCGATCCTGGACCGCTACCTTGGTGTCGAGCGCCGCGAGTTGCTGGGCATGGCCGGGCACGCCAGCGTCTGGGTCAACGTGCGTGGCGAGTCGCTTTGTGCGCGAGCTGTGGATAGGGCGGTGCGGGCGCGCACCCGCCAGCTCCTGGGACACGAGATGGGGACGCACGCCTTCCGGCACTGCCTGACCACCGCCGTCCTGACCTCCCCCCAGGGGCGGCGCTGGACGTGCCCGTGGTGCTCGGCCACAGCCCGCAGATCTCGCTGGAGCACTACAACCGGGCGACCGCCGTCGTCGTGGCGGCTCGTGATGGCGAGCAGATCGTCGTGCGGACCCGGCGACTGTCTTCCCTGGCGGCGAAAACCACCTCATGGGCCAGCACCGCGCGCTCGAAAACCTGGAATCACCTTGCGGCGGGAGGCGTCCATAGATTGTCATACAGGATCGACGCCAGCACCCCGCCAATGAAGTCGAACGCCGCGACATGCCCGGCGCAGAACGTCTCCATCGTCTCCGCCGGATAGGCCTGCACAAACCCGGCGTCGCTGTGCAGCTGGTCCACCGCAAAAAAGTGGACCTTCCATGCCACCCCGCCGATCACCGCAAGCGCCTCGCCAAAGACGCATCCAGCTTCGGACGCGCCGGTATCCCGGCGGCAGCTAGAATGACAGCGACTTCGCCACCGTCCGGGGGTCGATGCCAAAATGACGCGCCGCCTCCCGCCCACTGATCCCCTCAATCCGAACCGCGTAACGGATCTTGGCATACAGCTCCATGCCCTTCATCCCCCAGCCCTTAGCATTCAACGCAAAGAGATTCCTGCTGCCGGAATTTTACTCCGGCAAAGCCATACCATCCGGCCGCGTCAATGAGGGATTTTCACTCCGGCGCTTACAATCCGCGAAGGACCCTTCCGTCACCCTTGAATGCGAGGCTCTTGCTTTGCCAGCATGATGCTGACGATCTGACGATCGGTTTCCACCATCCCTTCGCGGCTTAGGCTGCCGAGGTTTTCAATGCTTTGCCCCACCGTTTCCGCCACGATTCCCTGCTCCGAACTCACCCGGATCCCGCTCTTGGCCAGCAGCGCCGCCTTGACCGCGGCAGAGGCGGCCGTCGACACCTTCATCGAACAACTGGCCTTGGCGCCGTCACAGATGATGCCGGCGATGTCACCGATCATGTTCTGCACGCAGTACCCGATCGCCTTCTGATCGCCGCCCAGCAACCAGGTGATGGCGGCGCCGGAACCCATCGCGGCGGTGCTCGCCGCGCACAGCGCGGAGAGCGATTCCTGGTGGGACTTTATGTAGATCGCCACGATATGGCTGAGCGTGATTGCCCGGATGATCTGCTCCCTTCCGGCATGCACCAACCGGGCCGCGGCGACCACCGGCATGGTGGCGGAAATCCCTTGGTTGCCGCTGCCACAATTCGACATTGCCGGCAGCATGGCGCCATCCATTCGTGCGTCCGACGCCGCGGAAGACAGCCGCATGGCAAGCGTCATCAGGTCGTCCGCCAGTATGCCTTGCTGCACCTGCGCGTAGAGCGTGGTGCCGATCTGCAGGCCGTATTTCCCATTCTGCCCCTCCTGGGACAAGGCGCAGTTGAGGTCAACCGCCTCCTGCATGAACTCGATCTCGCCCAACGGCACATTGGTTGCGAAGTCCACCAGCTCTTCCAGCGTCATCGGCGGCATTGGCGCCACAGCAGGATCGCCGGGGTTCGACGTGTCCGTGTACACCGCGATGCCGTTGTGCTCCTTCAGCACGATGTGCGTGTGCTCGTGACAGATCACCACCCGTGCCGCATCGCCCGCCGCTTCCGCCAGCACTTCGACATACAGCGGATCGTCCACTTCCTTGACTGCCACGCTGATGCAGCCGCACAAAGCGTTGGCAACCGGAATGTGTTGCGGCCGTACGTTCCGCAGCACCTGTAGGCCGGCTTCGGGATCCCCTGCCACCGCGCCGATTGCCGCGGCGGCACGCAGACCAACCATACCGGTCCCCGGGATACCCACGCCCATCCCGTTCTTGTAGATATTGGGGCTCACCCACGCGGTAATGCGCTCTGGAAGCCGCCCCAGCATCGTGCGGCAGTGGGCGCTGGCGAGGGCAACTGCGATCGGCTCCGTGCACCCCAGCGCCGGCACGACATTTCGGCGCAATAAGCGGATGTAATCGGCCCAAAACGTCTTCACTTTAGCACTCCCGGATAGCTGTTTGTGGCAAGGAAACATACTGACATTACTAGTTCCAACTCTACTCAGCGACTGCTCCCCAGTCTTCGGCACAATAAACACCGTTCGGCATCGCCTTGACAAAATCCAAGTCTAGGGTAGTAGCGCAATAATCGGCCTGACCGATAATATCACCGGCATCAAGGTCAGTATCCATAAAATGGCTCCAGAATATGTAGGGAGACCATTCGACTTCGGCTGAAGCCAAAGCCGTGCGACTCCTCTCTTCCTTTGAGCGTACCTGTCCAGTTTGGCCAGACATCATCTCCTCCTGAAAAAAGTTACGAGCGATCAGATCCTTTTACATAACTTTCAAATGCATAAAGGATTTTAGCCCAGCTGGTATGGAAATTGCGGGCTCATTTTCATCGTTTTCGACACCTGGTTGATATAAATTTTCCCCTCTCGCCGCATCAGGAGCAAAAAAATCTACTCTTCCCACGCTCATGTGTGGACGGCGCCCGCGTGGCAAGGGCTGTTGTTGACGTTCTGGCGCATGGTCGGGAAGCGCTCATGTGTCCGGCCTACTGATGCGGCGCACATGGCCGCTGGCCCTGATGGAAGTCCGCAGACCCGGTCCCATTCATGTGAAATTGCGCGCAATAGTGGCTCTGACTCAATGTTGGTGCAATTCGAGCCGAGGATGGGCGGCATTCTGATGAAGGATGTCGATCATGGGCCGCGATCTGTCGCTCGCACCGTGCGGGCTTGTTGTCGAACGGGTTGAGACCGAGGCGGCCGGGTTGCTC